>JAJYMD010000162.1 GCA_021787255.1 Actinomycetes bacterium
CATGCGATCATCACCACTATCGATGCCCACCTGCGCTCAGGCGCAGAGGTCGAGCATCACCACCGCCTGCGCGGCGGCGGTCCCGAAGAGGCGATCCGCCAGCTGAAGGGCGACTTCGGTCTCTGCCACGCCCCGGTGCAGAACTTCTTCGGCAACTGGCTGTGGTGGCACGCCGCTGCCCTCGCCTACAACGTGGGCAGATGGCTGCGGGTTCTCGCCCTGCCCACCGAGTTCGCCGGCTGCCGAGGAAAGCGGCTGCGACTCGCCTTCTTGAACGTGGCGGCCAAGGTCGTGCGCAGCGGGCGACGCATCGTGCTCCGTCTCCCACGCGCCTACCGCCACGCAGAAGCGTTCGTCGCTGCTCTCGGCAAACTCCGGGCGCTACCGACCTTCGCCTGACGACCGACGAGACTCCCCGAGAATCGACCGCCCGGCGGCGGAGCCATGTCCGAGGTCATCTTCGAACACGTTTCAGCTCAGTTTGCTCGGCGTCGGTGACGTCGTCCGGCTCGGCGTCGGCGTCTGGGCAATCATCGCGGCTACGACAGGGGCGCTCGCGGCGCTCGGACAGCCGTCGACCGACCGGGCTGCAATATCAGGGTCAGAGCAGTAGCGCCGACGACCCGCCGGCGCGAAACCTCGATCACACACCGGGCAGATCATCGTCGCGCTATCGACGCGCCACGGGGGCTTGGCTGTCACTGGTCCCTCCTTCGGGTTCGGGTGGCCCGCAGGTTCGAGCAGGCGGGCGAAGACTCGGTGCTTGCGTCGCGTTGTCGTCGCGCTACGGCCTCTCGGGGAGCAGATAGGGAACGGGGCCACGCTCACCAACCCGAACCAGCGAGTGGCAGGCGGAACCGCGCCGCCTCGGTGTCCCCACGGCCGAGCAGCAGCCCGTAGACGGCGGCCAGTGCCTCGACACGCGGATCGCTATGTGGGCTCCAGGCCGGCCGCTCGGCGCCGACCGTGATGGCAACGAAAGCGGGCTCCGCCTCGGGCCAGGCGATGAGGCCGGCGAGGCCGCGACGAGCAAAGCGAGCCGACGCCACGTCGTCGGGGAGCCGGCCGGTCAAGAGGACCGCCTCCCGCAAGCGCTCGTAGTCGGCCTGGGCCGCCTCGCCCACCGGAAAGAGCCGGCTCATCGTCGTCTCAGGCGCTGGATGCTGCGGGGATGCAGCCGCACCCCCAACTCGCCCTCGAGTGCCGACGCCGCCACAGACGCTGAGCAGGGAGCGAGCGAAGCGAGGAAGTCCCTCACCTCGGGGGTCAGCTTCACCGGTCCCTTGCGGCCCCGGCGCTCGTCGAGCAGGCCGCCCATGCCGGCCTCCTCGAAGGCGCCAGCTACCAAGTAGAACTCGGCCCTCGAGTAGTCGTGCTCGGATGCGGCCGCGCTCACGCTGCGGTGATCGACCACATGGGCACGAAGCATCTCGTACTTCACCTGCACCTTGTCGGAGGCGAAGAAGAACGGCCCGCCTTGGGCGAACAGCGCGGCGCTCACCGCCTCGGGCCGAGGGTGCACAAGCTTGGCGATCTCCAGCGCCTGTCGGCGCGACTCGTGGCTCACCGGCCTCACCTCCGCCGCCACCATATGGTCGAACGACACGCGTGTCAAGTATTGTGCGGCGCGAGTGGCAGCCACGAGCAATAGGGAGCGCACCGTGCTCGATATCTGTCCTGTAATCCCACTCCGTGCGTAGAACGTCAGGCTCAGGTGCGACACTCAAGCCTGACCACGCGTCACTCATTGCTAGACACCTTTCGTCTTCCGGGGACGACCGCCATGACCAGGAAGTGGCCCAGGGCGCCGGTAGATGTCAGCCGTGCGGGCATCGATCACGCGGCTGGTGCGAAAAACCAGCTTTGCGTTCCGCAGGTGTTCGCGTAGGGGCACGGGCCCTGTGCCGCCGCCCTCAGGCAGTAGCCGCCGGCGAGCCGAGCCTTGATGAGCGGGGCCTGGCGCCAGTCGGTGTTGAGCTCGACCGGAACCGCCTCGGGCAGGATCGGGCCGAGGCGAGACTTGGCGAGCGCAAGCGCACGCTCGTAGCCTTCGCGCACCGTCGAGTCGAACAGACGGCCGTAGCGCAAGGACATCTCGGCTGACTGATGTCCGAGGAGCACCATGAGGTGCTGCAACGAGCAGCCCGCGTTCACCAAGGCGGTCGCATAGGTGTGCCTCAGCTGATGCGGAGTCGGTGCCGGCAGCCCCGCCTCAGCGGCCGAGCGGTGCAGTTCGGCCCGCATCGCGTGGTCCGAGACCCGCCGTCCGTAGTGCACCATGAGGAAGTCGGCCATTCGGCCGTTCCGAGGGTTGCGCAGCGCGCGCTGGGGTCCTCTGGCGGCGACGAGGCGGTCGATGACGGCGATGGTCTCCTCGTCGAGGGGAACCATTCGCTCGGTGTCGAACTTGCCAAGCGGGATCTTGAGCCATGCTCCGAGCTCGGGCACCTCGTGCAGGCAGTCGAGCTCAAGGCTGAGCAGCTCGCCGATGCGCATGCCGGTCGCCCGCACGAGCAGCAGGCCGTCGGCGAGCAGTCGATTTGGCGAGGACTCGAGCGTTCCTTGAAGGCGCCGGTCGGCGTCGAGGGGGAGATAGCGCGGAAGCGGGTGCGGTTCGCGAGGCATGTCCCGGGGGAAGATCAGGCGCCGCGTTGGACCGTCAGGCCATCCCCACTCGTCGATGTCGGCGAGGAAGCGCGAGACGGCGCCAATGCGCTGGCGGCGCTCACCGATCGAGACCGGCTCGCCGGTGTCCTTCCGTCGAGCGGCAGCGACCACATTCAAGAACGGCTCGATGTGGCGACGACGGTCGAGCGCAGCGAAGCTTGCGATCCCCGGCTCAATCGACGCGAGATGCTCGCCGAACGCGGCGAGGTGGCGGGCCACCTTTTGGACTCGTTCCGCGGAGACGATGCCGCCCAAGCGCTCGAGGTAGGCGACGAAAGACTCGCGCAGGGCAGCCGGGCTCGAGGCGAACCGCCATTCGAGGGGGCGAGGGGGCGGCGGCTCGTCCGGCGAGCGGTCCAGCACCTCGAGGTGGTAGAGCACGGCACGCGTCGTGTGCAGGCTGGCGCTGAAGGCACGCCAGTCCAGGCTTGCCCTGGCCGCCTCCGCTAGGGCGTCGAGGTCTGCCTCACTGATCGCCGACAGCGGTCCGCCGGTCTCGAGCAGGAGCCGCATGAGCACCCTGCAGGCGGCGACGGTGCGGGTCCGCTGCGCGTAGCCCAGGTGGACAGCGGTCTGCAAGAAGCGCTCCACGTCGGACCAGTGCCGGGTGGTCGGCAGCTCCTGCCAGCACGTGTAGGGCGTCGTGGCGACGAGCCAGTCATAGCCCGGGTGCAGGTCGTGATAGAGGATCAGCCAGTTGACCACGACGCGCAGGTTGCGGTCGAGGCGCAGCCGGTGCTCCAGGGGTTGGTCTGCCCAGATATGCGGGTCTGGCCACCTGGCGAAGAAGCGACGCGCCGATTTCGCGTAGCTCTCGCCGTTGCGCCCGCGAGAAGTGAGCCAGGCGGCGAGCTCGCCGATGAGGTCGCTCTCAGGACTGGGCGCGTTGGCGAGCGCGGGCAGCGTCATAGGCCGAGCGCAGATGCCTTGGAGCGAGGTGGATGTACGCGGCGGCGGAGTCGATGTGGTCATGGCCCATGAGCGCCTGGATCACGGCGAGGTCGGTGCCGGCCTCGGCAAGCGCGGTGCCGAAGCTGTGCCTCAGGGCGTGGGGGTGCCCGGCGACGACGCCGGACTTCGAGCGGTGGTAGCGGAAGATCGTGCGCAGCCCTGCCGCGGTGAGGGGCTCACCGCGGTGCGGCCCTTTGGCGACGACGAACAGCGCGGTGGAAGTGGTCTCCGGGCGCTCGACAAGCAGGTAGGTCTGGATCAGCGAGGCGACGCCGGGGTCGAGCGGGACTCGTCGCTCCTTGTTGCCCTTGCCCACCACTTGCACCCAGCCGCGTGCGATGTCGACGTCTCGCACGTGGAGCGAGAGCACCTCGGCCGAACGCAAGCCGCTGAAGACCATGAGGCCGGCGATCGCCCGGTCCCGGTCGGTGCGCAGGCTGCCGATCAGGGCACGAAGCTCGTCTCGGTCGAGCGCACGGGGAAGCCGGCGAGGCTCGCGCAGACGGAGGCGCGAGCGCGGCCGCGGCCGGGCAAGGTGGGCGAGCTCGCCCGAACGCTCACCACGGGCGACTCGCCGCGCCTCTCGTCCGCGCGGCACTGGGGTCTTTGCGCCCGGGTCGAGCATCTCCCGATAGCCGAACAACCCCGAGATCGCGACAAGGCGCCGGTTGATCGTGCTCGGCGCGAGCCCTGCGCTGCGCCCGTCACGAATCGAGTACACGTTGCCGCCCGGCCGACCGCGTACCGGAGCACTGCGGCACGCGCCGAGGTAGCGCACGATCGAGTCTGCCGTCACCGCATCGAGCGCGAGTCCCTCGCCTTGGAGCCAGCGGGCAAAGGCGAGCAGGTCGAAGGCGTAGGCGTAGGCGTCGATGGTGCGCGGCGAGTAGTTCCGGTCGAGCAGGTAGCCGAGGTACTCGTCGATCAGGCCGAAGCGTTGTGCGCCGGCTCCCTCGAGGGCGAAGCCGCCATCGCCTCGCCGGGCGAGTCGAAGCGTCGAAGTGCTCACCGAGACGAACTATCGCAGCTGTCTCCGTTCCAGGGTGATCGGCAATGTCGGAGGCACGGTGCGTGCCGATGCGGCCTGGTTCTTCCGGGCTGGCGGTGGCTGACCCGGCAAGGGCATGAGAGATGCCGCGAATGCGGCCGTGCGCGTCCAGCGGCAGGAGGATCGGCTTCGCATGGACGCGTCGGAACGCGCAGCTCTGCGCCGCTGGCGCCCGATGAGGAGATGCGGAGGATCTGGGCGGAGAGCGGCGACTACAGGCCGAGGAGGGTGAGGCTGCGCCGGTAGTCGAAGGCCATCCACCGCAGCCCGGAGGCGATGTTCTCGAACCGCACCAGACGCAGGATCGAGATCGCGAGGTTCCGCAGCGTCGCGAGCGCCTGTGGCGTGCCGCCGACGCGGGTCTGGGAGCGGTCCTCGTCGAAGGTTCGATCCCGTACGTAGTGGCTGCAGTTCTCGATTCGCCATTGGCCACGGATGTGGTGCGCGAGCTCTGCGGGCGAGGCCTCGTCAGCGCTGAGGTCGGTGACGTAGTACGAGGTCTCTTCCGACTCGAGGTGGTCCCCGAGGTCGCACCGCTCCCGGTAGACCTTCACGACCTGGGATGCAGAGGGAAAGCCGAGCGATGCTGCGAGCTTCTTCGGGACCGAGGCGACCGAGTAGTAGCGGTGCTCCATGCGGCCGTGGGCCCGGTCGTGGGTCTCATGGACGACTGGGCTCGTAGCGAGAAGACGGGCGGCCTCCTTGGCGAGGGTCGGCTGATTGTCCTTCACCCCGAAGATGAAGTGCGCCCCGCGCCCCGAAAGGAAGATGGCGTGCTCGCGCTGGGTATGCATTGCATCGGCGGTGACAACAACATCGCCGAGTTCGAGCGGCTCGAGGAGCGGGCGGAAGGCGGTTATCTCGTTGGACTTGGTGTCGACGTTGCGCTGGGCGACGGTCACCCGCTCTTTGTGGGTGAGGACCGAGACGAGGTGCACCTTTCGGCCGTCGTCGAGCCGAGCGCCGCGAAGGGTCTTGCCGTCGAGCGCG
>JAJYMD010000328.1 GCA_021787255.1 Actinomycetes bacterium
CCACGCGCAACCCGGCCGGGACCTTCCCCGTCGTGGCGTGGCGACGGGGCGGCGAGCTCGCCTGGGGGATCGAGGCGATCATGCTGACGGCTGGGGCCTGCGTCGACTGGCTGCGCGACGACCTCGAGCTCGTCGCGACCTCGGCAGAGACCGAGATGCTCGCCGCGTCCTGCGAGACCACCTGCGACGTCTGGTTCGTGCCCGCGCTCATGGGCATGGGCACCCCGGCATGGGACTTCGGCGCCAGGGGTGCGCTCGTCGGGCTCACGCGTGGGTGTGACCGGGCCCAGATCGCCCGCGCCGTGCTCGAGGGGGTGGCGCATCGCGGCGCTGACCTGCTCGAGGCGGCCCAGGCGGACGCTGGCGTGAAGGTCGCCTCTGTCAGGGTGGACGGAGGCATGAGCGCCAACCGGGTGTTCGTCCAGGCGCTGGCCGACGCCACGCTCCTGCCCGTGGAGCTCTCGCGCGAGCTCGAGGCCACGACGCTCGGTGCCGGGCTCCTCGCCGGCGTCGGCGCAGGCGTCCTCCCCGGGATCGAGGAGATCGCGGACTCCTACCACCCGCGCGACGTCGTGGAGCCCAGGCTCGACGACACTGCACGCCGCGCGCTGCGGAGCCGGTGGCTGGAGGCGCGAGAGCGGGCCGCTCGCACGATCCCTGAGCTCTCGGGGATCGAGTTCTAGGGGGTTCGGCGTGAGCGCGTGGTCCGGTGCAGCAGTCGAACGCAGCGAGCCGCCCGGTGCCGGCGCGCGCCGGTCGCCACCCGTGGAACCCCAAGACGTGCAGGGCGACCGCTCGCAGGACGCGATGGATCTCGCCGGCGCGTCGGCGCTCGCCCGGACGCTCCACGACACGGTCGGCAAGGTCGTGCTGGGTGCGCCAGGCGCGGTGACCGTCGCCGTCTGCGCCGCGATCTCCGGAGGCCACCTCCTCGTCGAAGACGTCCCGGGGACCGGCAAGACGGTGCTCGCACGAACGCTCGCGACCGCCCTCGGCGCGGAGCTTTCCCGCATCCAGGGCCACACCGACCTTTTGCCGAGCGACATCACCGGCGTGTCCGTCTACTCGCCGGAGCGAGGAGACTGGCGATTCCACCAGGGCCCGGTCTTCGCCCACGTGGTGCTGCTCGACGAGCTGAACCGGACGCCGCCCAGGACGCAGTCCGCGCTGCTCGAGGCGATGGCCGAGGAGCAGGTGACCGTGGACGGGGCGCGCTGGCCCCTCCCCCACACCCACCTCGTCATCGCCACCCAGAACCCTGGCCAGCTCGGCACCTTCCCGCTCGTCGAGAGCCAGCTCGACCGGTTCGCGCTGTCCACGCAGCTCGGCTACCCGGAGCTCGGGACCGAGATCGATCTCGTGATGGGAGAAGGCGGACAGGACGCGCTCGCGAAGCTCCGCCCGGTCTGCTCGACGGCGGCGTGGGGACGGCTGGTCGACGCGTGCATGGCCGTCCACGTGGCCCCGGAAGTCGCCGGCTACGCCGTGCGCCTCGCTCGTGCGACGCGTGAAGCGCAGGCGGTCCGTCTCGGTGCGAGCCCGCGAGCATCGATCACTCTCGTCCGCTCTGCCCAAGCGCACGCGCTGCTGGAGGGGCGCTCGTACGCGATCCCAGACGACGTCCAGGCGCTCGCGGTGGCGGGCCTTGCGCATCGGCTGGTCACTGACGCGGCCGTCGATCATCGTGTGGACGTCGTGCGGGAAGCGCTGGCGTCGGTGCCGGTCCCGAGACCGTGAGCCCCCGCCGGCTGCCCCGAGCCCGCCGGCTGCCCCGAGCCCGCCGGATGCCCCGACCCCGCGGCGCGATGCCCGCCGCGACGATCGTCGTCGTCCTCGCCATCTGGGGGGTGGTCGCCCACGACGCCGGTGCCGGCTGGTTCCAGGCGATCGGTGCGCTGGTCGCCGGCACGCTCCTCGTGGGCATGGTCGCGCCCGCGGTCGTCGTGGCCCGTGCCCGTTGCCGCGTCGTCGCCTCGCCTCGCGACGCGTCGGTGGGCGTCCCTGTCGTAGTCGAGGTCCGGTCGAGCTCACCCGTCGAGCTCACCCCGCTCGACCCCAGCGGGCCCGCGGTGATGGCGAGCGGTGGCCAGGCAACGCTCGAGCTCCTCCCCGACCGCCGAGGCGTGCTCCGCCAGTGCACGGTGTCGGTCGCGAGCGCCGCCCCCTTCGGGGTCCTCTGGTGGACGCGCGCTGTGACGCTGCCCCTCGCACGGCCGCTCGCCGTGTCGCCTCGGGTCGGGGGCGGCGAGACCGGCGTCGAGCTCGTGCGCGGGCCCGCCGAGACGCCCCTGTCGGTCTCCGGGCACGGCGCCGAGCCACGCGGCGTGCGCCCCTACGCGCCCGGCGACCGCCGCACGCTCGTGCACTGGCCGGCGACCGCGCACTCCGCGTCGCTCATGGTGCGCGAGACGGAGCGCCCTGCTCCCCAGGCGGCCGTCGTCGACGGACGGCTCCCGTCGGATCCTGTCTCGGCGGAGCGCCACGCGGAGCGCGTGATGGCCACGGTACGTGCGCTGCTGCTCGCAGGCACGCGCGTGGAGCTCGAGACGGTGGAGCCCGGAGGCGAGGTCGTCGCCCCGGTCGCGTCGCTCCTCGAAGCAGGACGCCGGCTCGCGTTGGCCCTGCCGTGCGTCGAGACGACGTGAGCTCGCTCAGGATCCTGACCGGGTCCGCCCGTGCATGGCAAGCCGAGCACTCCGTCGCGTTGCGCGCGTCTTCCGGCGCAGCGGTGTGCGTGGCGATCGCGGCGTGCGCGTCGCAAGGAGAGCTCCCTGGCTGGTACGGCGCGCTCGCCGCGACGCTCGTGTGCACCGGCGGCGTCCTGTCCTATCGGCGGCGAACGCGACCGGTCCCGTACCTGAAGCTGCTCCTCGGTGCCACGATGCTCGGGGCGTTCTTGTGGTTCTTCGTCACCGTGTCTGCCGACGCCGCCTCCGGGCGGCTGGGCGCCGTAGAGGCGCCGCTCGCCGTGCTGTTCACCGCGATGCAGACGGCCCACGCCTTCGACATGCCGTCGCGCCGGGACCTCGGCTTCTCGCTCGCGGGGTCGGCCACGCTCATGGCCGTCGCCGGGGCGCACGCCGCCGACCTCGACTTCGCTGTGTACGTCGCGCTGTGGGCGGTGCTCGCCCTCACGGGGCTGCACGCGTCGTGGGCGTCCATGGCCGGAGGGACCCCGCCGCGCTTGTCGGGGGTCCTCGCGTCGACGGCGGCAGCGCTGCTCGTCGGAGCGCTGCTCGTCGTCTTCTTCCCCGCGACGCGCCCGTCGAGCCTGTCGGGCGCTGGTCCCGCTGGGACAGCCGGCGCGAGCACCGACGCGCAACCCGCTCGCCTCGTGCCGGCACGCGGCGGCGCCCCCGAGCGCCCTGCGTCGGCAAGCGGACCCACGGGCGTCGGGGGGTACCTCGGCTTCGCCGGCCCGCTCGACACGGCGCTGCGCCCAAGGCTCGGCACAGAGGTGGTGCTCCGGGTGCGCGCGCAGCGCCCCACCTACTGGCTCGCCGAGACCTTCGACTCCTGGTCGGGGCGGTCCTGGTCCGAGACCGGTCCCGCGCGCGCCACGAGCCGCCTTCCTCAGGGCCGCAGCACGCGCGACGAACGCTGGAGGGTCCTCGCCGGCGGGCCGCCCTACCTCGTCGTGCCCGACGCGCGCTCAGATCGTCAGCCAGCTCGGCAGCCAGGGCCCGGAGGGACCGGGCCGCAGGTCCCTGGTGCGTCGCCCGGCGCGCAGGCCGACTACCAGACGTTCTCTCTCGCCGCTCCGGCGTCGAACCTGGTGCTCCACGCCGAGCAGGCCATTGCAGTGTGGATCCCCACGCGCCGCCTCTACGTCGGCGAAGGCGGCACCATCCGCACTGGCGTGACGCTCGGCGCAGGATCCGTCTACAGCGTGATGTCGGCGGTCGCGACCCCGAGCGACGCGGCCTTGGAGAAGGCGAACGGCACTTCGGGGCTGACACCCGCAGTCGCCCGAGAGGACCTGCAGCTCCCGCACCCGTACCCGAGGGTGGCCGCCCTCGCGCGGCGGGTCACCGCGCACGACTCGACGGTGATCTCGAAGATCCGTGCGCTCGAGGGCTGGATCGGCTCGCACACGAAGTACAGCCTCGACGTCCCGCCGCTCGCCTCCGGCCAGGACGCGGTCGTCCAGTTCCTCTTCCACACCCGGCGCGGCTTCTGCGAGCAGATCTCGACGTCGCTCGCAGTGATGCTCCGATCGCTTGGGATCCCCGCGCGCGAGGCCGTGGGCTACGTGCCCGGCCACTTCGACCCGCTCACCGGTCTCTACGACGAGCAGGCGAAAGACGCCCACGCTTGGGTGCAGGTGTGGTTCCCCGGATACGGATGGCAGAGCTTCGACCCCACCGCCCAGGTCCCGCTCGCCAACCCGTCGCCGGCGTCGACGATCGGCCAGGACCTCCTCGCCGCGCTCGGCCGCGTGCTGCCGGTGCCGGCCGTGCCGGTCGCCGCGGCGCTGGCCCTCGGCACGCTCGCGCTCGTGCTGCGGCACCGGCGCCGTCGTGAATGGAGCGCGAAGGTGACGCGTGAGCTCGAGCGCGCCGCGCGACGCTTGGCGATCCGCCCGGAGCCCGGAGCGACGCTGGGCTCGATCGCGACCGCGCTCGACGAGACGCTGGCGACCCGACCTCGTCCCGATCGCGCCTCGGCGTTCTCGTCGACAGGACCTCGACCGTCCGAAGAACAACGACCCTCCGCGCGCCACCTTGCGGACGTCGCGGCGGCTGCGGCGTGGGGCGACGGCGACGCGGGACGCGCGGCCGGGCGTGCGTACGTCCAGGAGGCCCGCCGGATCCGGCGCGCCGCGCGCCTCCACGCGCGTCGCGACGCGCGTGGAGGCGCGCACGGCCGAGCCGCGCGTCTCGCGCTCAGCCCTCCCCGGCCAGCAGCCCCTTCGCCTCGGCGAAGCTCGCACCTTTGACGAGCAGCGGCCGGAACGCCATGAGCTGTCGAGGACGGGAAACCGCGAGCGCGCCGGTGAGCCGACCTTTGCGACCGTAGATCGCCACGAACTTTCCGTCCTCTGCGTCGAGCTCGCCGTCCACGACTGCGACCTCGTCGGCCGGATCCGGGTGACCGAGGACCTGGATCCGAAGGCCGTACTGGTCGGACCAGAAGTAGGGGACGGGATCGAACGGCTCGGCGCTCTTTCTCCCGGCGAGGAGGCTGCGGGCCGCGGCCGACCCCATCTGGGACGCCATCTCCCAGTGCTCCACGCGAAGCGACCGCACCTCGCCGAGGTGCCGCCAGGTCCACCGGCACAGGTCGCCGGCGCACACCACCCCGTCGGCCGCGAACAGTCCCTCGTCGCACACGACGCCGTCCTCGACCTCGAGGCCGGAGCCTTCCAACCACTCGGTGTTCGGCACGACGCCGATCCCCGCCACGACGACATCTCCGGGGACCGTGGCGCCGCCGCCGATCTCGACCTCGTAGCGCGCGCCCGGCGACTGCGCCCGCTCGCGCACCGCCTCGACAGCGGTGCCGGTGCGCAGCTCGACCCCGTGGCGGGCGTGCAGCGCACCGAGCGCGTGACCGATCTCCTCGCCCACGGCGGGCTCGAGCGGAGTCGGCATCGCCTCGAGCACGGTCACGGCACAGCCGAGACCCGCGCACGTCGACGCC
>JAJYMD010000164.1 GCA_021787255.1 Actinomycetes bacterium
CCGGCGCCGTGCCCCCCACCGCACCTCCACCATGGTGGGCGCCGTCGTGGTGGGCGCCGTCGTGGGGGCCTCCTCCGTGGTCTGGCCCGCCCCCGTGGTACAGCTGGGGACCGGGATGGCGCGGGGCCCCGTCGCATCCGCCGGCGGGGCGTCCCTCCAGAGGGGAACGCCCGCTGCGCTCTCTGCCCTGGATCGTCATCGGCGGCGTGCTCGCGGCGCTCGCGACGGTCGCGCTCGGCGTCGGCATCGGTTACAGCGTGTGGGGCGGGAGCGCTCCGGTCGCCGCGAGGCACGGCGTGACGGTGCCGCTCCCCGGCATCTCCCCGTTCCTCGGGCGCGGCGGTTTCCTCGGCGTCGAGATCGCGACATCTGGCTTCGCGTCCGGATCGACACCGCGCTCGGCCACACCGTCCGGCGCGCACGTCGTGGGCGTGGTCCCGTCGTCGCCCGCGGCCAAAGCGGGCATCGTGAAGGGTGACACCATCACGGAATTCGACACACGGCCCGTTGCGTCGGCACGGACACTGGCGATCGACGTCGCTCGGATGGCGCCGGGCAGCCGGGCGGAGGTTGGCTGGGTGACCGCTTCGGGAAGGCACGAGTCGGCGAAGGTGACGCTCGCCAGCCGTCCGCCCGCCAGCCAGCTCGGCTGACGTCGTGCGGCCCCGCGAAGCCGGTCCGGCCTCGCGATGCCGGCCCGGGCCACGATGCCCGTCCAGCTCCCCGATGCCGGCCCGGGCCGCGATGCCCGTTCCGGGTCCTGGCCGGTCGGCTCGTCAACCGTCCGGCGGGCCGCCCGAGGTGTCCGGCGCGATCTCGCCGGCGCCGGTGAGCGAGCCATCGCCTGGCCGTAGGCGCCGGCTCAGGTTCACCGCGTGGTCTCCGAGGCGTTCGTAGAAGCGGGCGAGCAGAGTGACCTGCGCCGCGACGGGCGGCTGCATCGAGCCGGCGGCCACCTCGCCGGTCAACCGCTCGTGGAGGATGTCGAGCTCTTCGTCTGTCTCGTCGAGGTCGAGCATTCCGGCGGCTCCTCTCGCGTAGACGTCGGCGGCGCTACGCCACATGTCGATCGCGACCTCTGACATGCGCTGCACGATCCCTCGGCTCACCGGCGTCATCTCGCCGCCGAGCCCGAACACCGCGCGCTGCGCGATGTGCTCGGCGAGGTCCGCGCTGCGCTCCAGCTCGGACAGGACGAAGAGCAGATGGACCAAGCGGCGCACCTCTGCCGACGCTCCGACGATGGCGTCGAGCTCGCGCCACAGGTCCTCCTCGATGGACCCGACCTGCGCGTCGATCATCTGGTCGTCTTCGACGACCGAGCGGCCGAGCGTGACGTCTGCCGAGAGGAGCGCCCACGTCGCGCGTGCGAGCGCTTCGGTGACCCGCGCGAAGAGCCGTTGCACCTCCTGCTCGACGTCGTCGTCCATTGCGCGGTCGACCTTAGCGAGGCGGCTGTCGTGAGGTTCACCAACGGTTGGGCTTTCCACGCCGGCCTTCGCCAGTTCTCGGCCGAAGCCGTGCCGAAGCCGGGAATGCCCCGGGACCTCAGGGACCGCGCCGTACGACGTCGGCCACTTCGTCCGTCGCGGTGCGGACGGGGAACGAGTGCATGATCCACGTCGCCCCGATCTCCTCCAAGTCGCCGGCGCAGGCCTCGTCCGCGTCGAATGCCATCTCGGCGGCGATCTCGTAGCCCTCGAGGGACCCGCGGAGCGCGCGGACCTCGCCCACGACGCCGCGCAGCTCGTCGAAGGTCGTATGGACCGGGAAGACGCCGTCCAGGCGCGCGGCCCTGCGGAGGGGACCGTCGTGCCGCTTCCCACCGACGGCCGCGCCCCATACGGGTATGCGTGGCTGCTGCAGCGCGGTCGGAAGGAACCGAACGCCCTTGGCGGTGAAGTGGGGGCCGTCGTGGTGGACCTCCTCGCCCGACCAGAGCGCGAAGAGAAGGTCCAGGGCCTCGTCGAGCATGCCGGCGCGGCGGGACTCGTCGACGCATTCGCCGAAGCGCTCGAGCTCGCCACCGCGGTTCACCCCGAGCCCGACGCCGAGGATCAACCGCCCCCGCGACAGACGGTCGAGGGTCACCGTCTCACGGGCCACTTTCTGGGGTCTCCGGCGCGCGAGGGGCGTGATCATCGTGCCGAGCCGCATTCGAGTGGTCGACGAGGCGACCGCGGCGAGGACGATCCACGGGTCGGCGAGCTCCTGGGGATCGCCGGGCGGGCGGATCATGTGGTCCCACAGGAACAGTCCGTCCCAGCCACGGTCATCGGCCTCGGCGGCGAGCTGGACGACGGTGGCCGGATCGGCGAGCTCCCCGAACGGCGGAAAGAACAGGCCGTGGCGCACGCAACGGGACTCTACGGCGAAGCCGCGTACCCGTCCACGCCCGATCACGTCCTCGCCGTCCCGCTCCGGCCGCGACCACGAGCCCGGCGACGACGCAGAGCGACGCCGCGGACAGGACCTCGCCGGTGAGCAGACCAGGCGCCACGTAGCGCCACCTGAGAACCCCTCTCCCCGCCGGAGCCCGCACCATCTGGACGACGCCGGTGCGCTGGACGGCAAGCACCCTCGGGGTGCCGAGCGTGTGCCCGTCGGCGGCCGACGGCGTCCACGTCGCGGTCCATCCCGGTACCGCGGCGACCGCGCGCACCACGGCGACGCCGTGCAGCGACGAGACGATGGCGGCGCTCGGCGCGAGAGGGGGCCCTGAGACCCGCCGGACCGAGGCGCCGCGCAGGGACCGCCCAGCCAACGCGCGCAGTGACAGTGCTGGCCGCGCCCGGTCGTCGACGAACACGCAGAATGCGCCGTCCTGGCCGGCGTAGCGCCAGTGCGGGTCCACGAGCCCGCTCTGGAGCGGGCCGTCGAGCGCGTAGGACCGCCCGCCGGCGACCGTGACGACCGGTGGCGCGACGTCCGCGCTCAGGTTCGAGCGGACGACCAGACCGACTGCGTCGGTCGGGGTTCTCCAGACTGCATTCCAGACGACGTCGGGCCCGGCACGCGGCTCGGCACCCGGCCCGGCACCGAGGGCTGCCGGTGACCTTCCCACCTCGACGGCGCGGGGCGCTTGCAGCCGTGCCCAGTCGACGAGGCCCTGGGCGGTGAGCAGCCCGACGTGCACGCCGTCGCTGGGGGCCGTCCCGGCGTCGGAGGTCGCGCGGAGCGTCACCCGTGCGGACCGGACCAGGGTAGGAGCCCCGAGGAACCACGTCGCGTGCCCGGACGTGCCCACCCGGCGCGTGCCCGGCTCGGATCGTCTCGACGTCGTGGCGGCGGCCGGGCCGATGAGGTACTGGGACGGCGCGAGCAGCGCGCCGGTCGAGAGCGTGTCGAGGACGCCGTCCGCTGCGGCACGCGGCACGAAGACGTCCTGGCCTGTGCCGGAGAGGCCGTGGACCCCCGTGGCCGCCGCGTAGTGCCCGTCGACGATGGAGCCGTACCCCTGGATCGACCACGTGCGTTCGACCGCGTTGGCGTCGGGGACGCCCAGGACCTCGAGCTCCGAGGGGTACAGGAGGCCCGGGTCGTAGACCGCGAACCGCCCCTGTAGGTGCAAGGACGCGATCGGGCGGGCCCTGGACGCGCTGGTCGTGGGCGTGGTGGTCGCAGGGGCGGTGCGCGGGGGGATCGTGGCCGCGGTGCGCGAGGGGATCGCGGCTGCGGCCGCCCCGACCGGAGCTCCGACCGCGAGGACCGTGGTGATCACGAAGACGACGAGGTCCACCACGACGAACGTGGCCGCGATCACCGCGCGCCATGAGGGACGGAGCCGCGCGCCCGCGATCACGAGCAGAAGTGCGCCCGCGGCGAGCACCAGCGAGGGCACGAGCCACGGCCCGAGCGCCGACGCGTTCGCGGCCGCATGCGCGCCCACTCCCATCCACTCGAGGAGGCGCGGACCGGACGCGAGCGCGGCGACGACGAGGCCGATCACCCCGAGCAGCGGCAACGCGCCGAGCGCGCGTTCCACGCGAGCCGCAGACGTCGCCGCCGCCGCCGGGTGGGTGGTCCTGGCGTCTCGTGCCCACCCGTCGAGCCACTGACCGAGAAGCACGGCGAGCGCGAGGTCCGTCACGAGGATGCCGCGGCTCTGCAGACGTTCTCCGCCGAAGAGGGGGATGCGGATGAGCACGTGCCACAGCGGCGTGTGGTTGCCGAGGGCGAGGAGGATCCCCGACGCTGCGACGAGCTCCCAGACCGCCCACTCCGGCAGCGGGTGTCGGCGCAGCCTCCCGAGCAGTGCGACGGCGGCGGCGAGAGGGAGGAGCCCGACGTAGCCGGTGACCTCGGTGAGGCTGTACGTCCCGAGGAACCGCGGCTGTCCGAACGCCCCAGAGCCGCCGAGCAGGTCCGGCACGCCGAGGAGCGCGAGCCAGCGGACCGGCAGGGAGCCGGCGCCGAAGAGGAACGCGCTGACCTGGGCCCGTTGGGACGTCGCGACCGCCGCGAGCCCGGGAACGAGCTGCACGGCGCCGAGGCCGACGCCGAGGAGGGAGCCGGACGCCACGGCGGCCGCGGCCTTCCATTCGGCCTCCCGCTCGGTCCAGTGGAGACGCACGAGCCGCCAGAGGGCATAGAGGACCAGGACCGCAGCCGCGTCGGTGACCGCGCGCGGTGTCCCGGCGAGGACCACGAGGCCGACGGCGCCGGCCAGCACCGCGCTCCACCAGAGCAACCGTCGTGGCGCGGGAGCGCTCGGTTCGGTGAGGCGCAGCAGCGCGAGGAGCGCGACCGGCACCCAGCTCATGCCGATGACGAGGCCGACATGGGGGATCTGGGCGACCATGCCGCCGCCGAAGGCGTAGGTCGTCGCTCCCGCCCAGCTGGCGAGGGTGGCGAGGCGCGAGGCACGGAGGAACGCGTAGCAGCCGACACCGGCGGTCACCGAAGCGGCGACGAGGTTCACCGTCCAGGCCGCGGCGCCCGGTAGCCACGCGAAGAGCCACGTGAGGGGGTAGGCGGCACCGGCGTTCCACCCGGCGAGGAGCGGCGCGCCACCCCAGATATAGGGGTCGAAGACGGGGAGGTGGCCTGATCGCAGGTCGCGGCCGACCAGCTCGCGTAGGGGCAGGTTCTGCGTCAGGTCGTCGCCCGGCACGACGAGGTGCCCGATCGCGGCGGGGATCGCGTAGACGAGGAGCGGCACGACGACGAGAGCCGCGACCGCGGCGACATCCCTCGCCCCGACGCGCGCTTCCCGAGCGCCCCGCACGGGGGTCGGTCGGCGCACCTTCCCGCCTCCCCTGCCGACCGTCGCGCGCTCGCCCGCCGGGGCTTGGTGGACGATCCCTGCGAGCTCGGCGGTCACCGCCGGAAACTCTCGCACCGGGCGACGGCAGTCCGGGTGCGAGCTGCGGGACGGTTCGGCTCAGAAGGTCATCGCCGAGTGCCAGCGCGCGGCGACTTCCTCGGCACCGAACCGCTCGATGCCGAGCTCGTCTGCGGTCGCCCGGTTCGCGCACCAGAGCCACAGCGCCTCCGCCGTCCCTCGCAGCGCGAGGTCGGCCTTCGAGTGCGCGTGGTCGACTGCGACCTCGGCGCCCGGCCCGAGGCGCACGACCCACTCGCCGTCGCCGTCGGTGCGGTGGAACGCGCGCTCGGCG
>JAJYMD010000137.1 GCA_021787255.1 Actinomycetes bacterium
GATCCGGCGCGTCTACTTCTGCAACTCGGGGACCGAGGCGACCGAGGCGGCGATCAAGTTCGCCCGGCGCGCGACGGGACGCACGCGTGTGCTGTTCTGCGACCACGGCTTCCACGGGCTCACCACCGGCTCGCTCGCCCTCAATGGCGGGAAGGAATTCAAGGAGGGGTTCGGCCCGCTCCTCCCCGGAGCGACCCAGGTGCCCTTCGGCGACGTCGACGCGCTCGAAAGTGAGCTCCGCAAGGGGGACGTCGCGGCGTTCGTGGCCGAGCCGATCCAGGGCAAGGGCGTGAACGTGGCGACCGCGGACTACTGGCAATCCGTCCAGGGGCTGTGCCGGAGGTACCGGACCCTCTTCGTCGCCGACGAGGTGCAAGTCGGCATGGGCCGCACGGGCAAGTTCTTCGCCCACGAGCACTACGGGGTGCAGCCCGACATCGTGACGCTCTCCAAGGCGCTGTCGGGCGGTTACGTCCCCGTCGGCGCGGTGCTGTGCACCGAGAAGGTGTTCATGAGCGTCTACAGCTCGATCGAGCGCGCCATGGTGCACTCGACCACCTTCGGCAGGAACCAGCTCGCGATGGTCGCAGGGCTCGCGACGCTGGACGTCTTCGACGAGCAGCGCATCGTCGAGCACGCGAGGGAGACGGGCGAGGCGCTCGCCGCGTCGCTCGCCCCGCTCGTGGAGCGCTACGAGATGCTCCACGCCGTGCGGGGCAAGGGCCTCGTCGTCGGTCTGGTCTTCGGCAAGCCGGAGTCGCGAGCGTTGCGGGTGCGCTGGAACGCGATCGAGGCCATGCGCACCGCGCTCTTCTCCCAGATGGTCGTCGTGCCGCTCTTCCACCGGCACCGCATCCTCACCCAGGTCGCCGCGGACAACATGAACGTCGTGAAGCTGCTGCCCCCGCTCATCGCCGGGCAGGCCGAGGTGGACTACTTCGTCGCCGCCCTGGACGACGTCCTGCGCGACGCGCACCGGGGATCGGGCCTGCTCAGGGAGTTCGGGGCGACCATGGCCAAGGGCGCGTTGCGCCGCGGCGAGCCCAAGCCGGTGACGGCGAGCGCGTGACCCCGACGGCCGCTCGAGGCGGCCGTCCGGGCCGCTCCGACGAGCCCGCCGTGACGATCGCCGTAGGCGATCGAGTCGCGGTCTCCGGAGCAGCCGGGTTCATCGGGTCCGCGATCACGCGCCTGCTCGTCAAACGGGGCGCCTCGGTGATCGCGCTCGCCGAGCCGGGAGGCGATCGCCGGAACCTGCGGGGCCTCGACGTCGAGGTGCGCGAAGCGGACGTCCGAGACGCCCTGGCGGTGCGCCGCGCGCTCGTGGGCAGCAGGTTCGTGTTCCACACGGCGGCCGTCTACGGCTTCTGGGCGAGGAACCCAGCTACCTTCCATGAGGTCAACGTCGAGGGGACGCGCAACGTGCTCGAGGCCGCGGCGGCAGAAGGCGTCGAACGGCTCGTGTACACGAGCACCGTCGCCACCCTCGGCCTCGACGGCACCGCGCGCGGGAAGCCCGCGACCGAAGACGACGCCGCGGACCTCTCGCGCCTCTTCGGCCGCTACAAGCAGTCCAAGTACGTCGCGGAGCACGAGGTGCTGCGCGCCTCGGCCGAGGGAGCCCCGGTCATCCTCGTCCTCCCCACGTTCCCGCTCGGGCCACGCGACCATCGTCCGACGCCGACCGGCAAGGTCGTCGTGGACTTCCTGAACGGCAAGATGCCCGGCTACGTCGACACGGCCATGAACGTCACCCATGTCGACGACGTCGCGGCCGGCCACCTTCTCGCGCTCGAGCGCGGCAGGCCCGGCCGGAGCTACATCGTCGGCGGCGAGAACCTCTCGATGTGCGAGCTGCTCGCGACGCTCTCTGTCGTGAGCGGCCTGCCGCCGGTCACCTTGCGGCTCCCGAAGGCGCTGGCCCTGGCCGCGGGCCTCGTCTCCGAGACGCTGGAGGGCCGCATCCTCGGGCGGCATCCTTCGGTGCCGCTCGAGGCTGCGAGGATGTCGACGACCGCGATGATCTTCGACGACTCCCGGGCCCGCAGCGAGCTCGGGTACCGCTCGCGTCCTGCGCGCGACGCCGTCGAGGACTCCGTCCGCTGGTTCGTGGACCACGGCTACGTCGCGCCCGCACGCCGCCGGCTGCTCGCGCTCGGGTAGCGGCCTCGGTACAATCCGGGAACCAGTGGCCGTCCGAGCTGCCGAGGAGCCATGAGCCCGCTGTCCCCTCCAGACATCGACATCCGGCGGCAAGCGGAAGGCGACGTCGCGGACAAGGTCCGGGAGCTCTTCGACCAGGACTTCGCCGTCATCATCATGGACAGCGATTTCACGACGTTCGACGAGGTCGAGCGGGCGTGCATCGCGCTCTTCGGCTACACGCGGCCCGAGGCCGAAGCGCTCTCCATGCGCGTCCACACCACCGGCGAGGCGCTCGCCGCGGTGATGCCGGAAGAAGAGGCGCGCCAGGCTGTCCGGGCCCTGCGCCGGCGCAACGTGCTCGCGCGGGTCGAAAAGGCGTAGCTGCGAGCGCGCGACACCAGGGATCGGAGGTCGACGTGGACGGCAGACCCGTGGCACAGGCAGGTGACGACGAGGCCGGCACGGAGGCCCCGACGGGGTTCGAGCGCGCGCTCGAAGGGCTGCAGGCGACGGGTGCGAGCACCACCATCCGCGAGCTGGTCGGGCTGCTCGCGCGCCACGGTGCCGACGAAGGGCGCATGCTCGACGAGTACGACCAGCTGGGCAAGACCGCGACGGACCCCGCGGCGCGATACCTGATCGGCGTCATCATGGAGGACGAGCGGCGGCACCACCGCATGCTCGTGGAGGTAGCCACAGCCATGGCCTGGGGCACACTCGGGGGCGACACCTCGGTGCCCCCGCTCGGCTGGCACCTCGACGAGCGCCTCGTCGCGGCGACGCGGCGCATGAGAAAGCAGGAGGACCAGGACCGTCACGAGCTCGAAGACCTCCGCAAGCGCCTTCGGCCGTTCGAAGAGACGACGCTCTGGGCGCTGATCGTCGACCTTATGATCCTCGACACCCAGAAGCACTCGATGATCCTGCGCTTCCTCGAGCACCACTCGGGCGAGCTCTGATCGGCAGGCAAGGCGGTAGCTTGCGGGGCGTGACCGCCGTGCCCGAGAGCGCCTGCAGCCCGGAGCTCGTCTGGCTCGCCGAGGAGGTGCTCACGGGCGGCGTGAGGGAGCGCCGCTTCGACGTGGACCGCGGTGGTCGCCGCGTGCCGGGGCTCCTCTGGACGCCGCCGGCCGGCGGAAGCCCACTGCCGCTCGTGCTGCTCGGCCACGGCGGGTCGGGGTCCAAGCGGCAGGGCTATGTGGTGGGCATGGCGAGACGTCTCGCGCTCCGCCACGGCATCGCCTCGGCGGCGATCGACGGTCCGGTCCACGGCGACCGCCGCGCCGGACGCGCCGCGTCGTCCCCCCTCGTCATGGCCGAGTTCGCCCAGCTGTGGGCGAACGATGGCGACGCGATGACCGACGAGATGGTGGCCGACTGGTCCGTGACGCTCGACGCGCTCCAGCAGCTCCCGGACGTCGGGGCCGGCCCGGTCGGGTGGTGGGGCGTCTCCATGGGGACGATCACGGGGCTTCCCGTCGTCGCCGCGGACGAGCGCATCGCAGCGGCGGTCCTCGGGCTCATGGGCCTGACCGGCCCGACGAAGGACCGTATCGCACGTGACGCGCCCGCAGTACGGTGCCCGGTGCTGTTCCTCGTCCAGTGGGACGACCCGATGTTCCCGCACGACGTCGCGATCGCGCTATGGGAGGCGTTCGGCTCGCGTGACAAGCGCCTCGTCGCCCATCCAGGCGGCCATGGGGACCTCCCGCCCGACGCGTTCGAGATCAGTGCGAGCTTCCTCGCGCGTCACCTCACCGGCGAGGGGGAACGACCAGGCTGAACGGCACCCCGGGCGATCCGCTCATTCGCACAGCTTCACCGCCCCGCGCGCCGGGAACTTGGTCGTCTCGAGCCCCGCACGCCTGCACGCCATCGCGAACAGGCGTGCATCGTGCAGAGCGCACGCGCAGGCATCGTTGTTGAAGAAGGCGTAGACGTCGGCCCCATCGGGCCACGTTGCGGCGACCCGGTCCGCCCAGCCGGCGAGCGCCCGGCGGCCGTAGCAGGGCCGAGGCGACGCGACGCCTTCGTGGAAGCGGAGGTACCCCCAGTCCGCCGTCCGCACCAGCGGCCATCGGCGCCAGGGCGAGTCGGCCACGCACCACGCGGCGCCGTGAGCGGCGAGCACCTCCCACACCGCTTCGCAGTCCCAGCTGTCGTGGCGCACCTCGACCGCCACGCGGACCTCGGGTCCGAAGCAGGAGAGCGCCTCGTCGAGACGGTTGCGCTCGACACGCATCGTCGGCGGCAGCTCCAAGAGGACCGGACCGAGCTTCGGCCCGAGATGGCGGGCGTGCTCCATCAAGCGAGCGACCGGCTCGCGCGGCTCACGGAGGCGCTTGCTGTGGGTGAGGTAGCTGCTCGCTTTCACCGCCATCTCGAACCCCGCTGGCGTCGTGTCGCGCCAGCGCTCGAACACCTCCTCGGAGGGAAGCCTGTAGAAGGCGTTGTCGACCTCGACCGCGTCGAACGACCTCGAGTAGAACTCGAGCCAGCGCGACGCCGGGAGGTCGTCGGGATAGAAGGAGCTGCGCCAGTGCGCGTACTGCCAACCGGACGTCCCGATCCGTATGCTCACGCACCCGTCTTACCTCGGGAGCCACGTCCCCCGATGCCAGTCGGGCTGCCCGCCTACACTGGCCGACGCCGGCCGGGTGCCGGCCGCACGGTCCCAGGAGGTGCGCAGTGACCCAGCGCGACGCAGACGCCGCTCCCGACGCGACCCCCCAGATCCCCCAACGGAGGGTCCTCGTCACCGAGATCCCCGGACCACGCTCGCGAGAGCTCTCGTCGAGGCGCCTCCGGGCGGTCGCGCAAGGGGTGAGCAGCACGGTCCAGACGTACGTCGACGCCGCCGCAGGAGCGATCGTGCGCGACGTCGACGGGAACTGCCTGATCGATCTCGGATCGGGCATCGCCGTGACGTCGATCGGCCACGCCGCGCCTGCGCTCATCGAGGCGGTGAGCGAGCAGGTGGCTCGCTTCAGCCACACCTGCTTCATGGTCGCGCCCTACGAAGGCTACGTGGCGGTCTGCGAGGAGCTCGCGGAGCTCACCCCAGGCCGGCACGAGAAGCGCTCCGCGCTGTTCAACTCCGGCGCGGAGGCGGTCGAGAACGCCGTCAAGATCGCGCGCCACGCCACCGGGCGCCAGGCGGTCGCGGTGTTCGACCACGCGTACCACGGGCGGACGAACCTGACGATGGCCCTCACGGCCAAGAACTTTCCCTACAAGGACCGCTTCGGTCCGTTCGCCCCGGAGGTGTACCGGGTGCCGATGTCCTACCCCTTGCGCGATCCGAAGGGCATGACCGGGGAACAGGCCGCGGCCCGGGCGATCGACCAGCTCTCCGTGCAGGTCGGGGCGGAGAACCTCGCGTGCGTGCTCGTCGAGCCGATCCAGGGGGAGGGTGGCTTCGTGGTGCCCGCGCCGGGCTTCCTCCCGACG
>JAJYMD010000091.1 GCA_021787255.1 Actinomycetes bacterium
GTTCACGGACAGGCAGCGATCACGGACAGGCAGCGATCACGGACAGGCAGCGATCACGGACAGGCAGCGAGAAGGCGAGATGCGAATCGACCACCGCAGCGTCCTTCCGGCGGCCATCGAGGTCTTGGCAGGCGTGGAAAAGGCTGTAGGGACCGGCATGCTCGAACCGGAGCTGCCCGAACTTGTGAAGCTCCGGGTGTCACAGCTGAACGGCTGTGGGTACTGCGTCGGCATGCACACCAAGGACGCCATCGCGCTGGGCGTCGTTGTGCAGCGGTTGCACCCCGTCGCCTCCTGGAGACAGGCACCGCGCTGCTCGGAGCGCGAGTGAGCGGCGCTCGCCTGGTGCGAAGCCCTCGCCCTCCTTCCGGGCTCCGAGGTTCCCGAGGGTCTGTTCGCCGAGGTCCGGGAACGTTTCGACGAGGAGGAAGTGGCGGCGCTCGCCCTGGCAGTTGTCGCCATCAACGGCTGGAACCGCTTCGCGGTGAGCTTGTGGCCCCCGGTCGGCAACCACCAGCCGCCGGCCGGCCGCTCGTGACGGCGAGCTTCGGCGATGGCGATCGCATGGGATCGAAGTCTTGGAAGGCGGACTTCCACCGCCATGAGGCTCCAGGGACGCGCAAGGGTGGCTGAGGCTTCGGCGAGTTGCAGCGGCGGAGGCGAAGCTCTCGCGCGCGCCGGTGATGCCCGGGTGGTTTCGGTGAACGTGGGTCGTCCGACGGAGATCCTCTGGCATGGCCGGAGGGTTCGCACGGCGATCTGGAAGACGCCTGTCGACGGGCCGGTCGTGGCGCGAGGGGTAAACCTCGTTGGCGACGTGCAAGCCGACCGCACGGCGCATGGCGGTCCGGACAAGGCTCTCTACGCCTACGCGGCGGAGGACCTGGCGTGGTGGAGCGCACAGCTCGATCTCGAGCTCGGTCCCGGGAGCATGGGTGAGAACGTGACGACCAGCGGCATCGACCTCGCCGACGTGGTCGTCGGCGAGTGCTGGCAGGTGGGAGGCGTGCGGCTGCAGGTCACCCAGCCACGCATCCCCTGCTTCAAGCTTGGCGTCCGCATGGCGGACGACCGGTTCCCCGAACGCTTCGCCGCTTCGCACCGCTACGGCTTCTACCTGCGGATCCTCGCCGAGGGGGAGCTCGAGGCCGGTGACGAGATCGTCGTCGCCGAACGGCCCGCACATCGGTTCCTGGCAGCCGACGTGGCCCGCATCTTCTATGACCAGCATCTCCGGGCTGGAGAGCTGCTCCGTGTGCCCGAGCTCCCCCGTTCGTGGCACCGCTGGGCGAATCGAATGCTCCGCGTTGCCGATCCCGAGGGCCCGGCCGAACGACGTGCGCCATCGCTCGGGCGGGCGCGGGGTCGTCCGGAGGCGAGCGAGCCGACCGAGGCGAGCGACGAGCGTGGCGGTCAGGTACCGGAGCCCGCGTCGTGCGTGCCTCCCGACGGCGCGGCGGGCGAACGGCCGGGCGGGGCTGAAAGGCGTGCAGGGTGGCGGTGATCGTCCGCACCAAGAGCGCAGCGGCACCAGCCAGCTCGGAGATCCTGGTGATCGGCGCCGTTGTGGTTCGGCTCACAGGGTGCGAGCACCACGACGGCGAGCGTGCTCGCGTCCACGACGACACGCGATGCAGTCGTCACCCGCGGGCCCCGGCGGACCCCAGGGGGCGCGCCAGGGTCGGACGGAGTGCTCATGGCGCACCTCTGCAAGGTACCCATGGCCGCGACCAGCGACGGGCCAACGATTGCACGGCGGCGACCGGCGGTCCAAATGAGGATGGCTCGAGAGGGAGTGTCGGGCTCCGCGGGAAACCTGCGAACGGTGCGGCGCGTATCCCCGGCTACGAGCTGGAGGAGAGCTCGAGGTGCTCGAGTTGCTCGAGGGGGGCGAGAAGCCCTGAGATCACCTCCGCTCGGCACGGCTCGGCTGCGACGGGTCGTCGCAGCGACAGCGCCCAGATCGGCGATCCAGCGATGGCAACGAAGACCACCACGCGGCTGCGCGAACCGATCGGGCAGACGCGTTCGCGGGTGAACCAGGCTATCCAGAGCCGGGCTCTCCAGCCTATGGGCCCACAGAGGACGGCGCCGCCGTCCAACTGGGCGACGCTGGAGCCGAGGCCCGATCGTCGCGATCGTCGGCTTGTCGTGGTGGGCAAAGGCGCTGTCAGGCGGTCTTCGAGGCGGTCTTCGAGGCGGGCGATGACCTGGTGGGCCGCCGCTCGAACGGCAGCGAGACAGGTCGCGTGACGTTCCGGGTCGACGAGCTCGCGGCCGCCATCATCACCGGAACCTTCGAGATTGCACTCCTTGACGTCCGCGCCCCGCGTGCGATCGACGAGCTCGTCAGCGGACAGGCCAGACCCGCCTCGAGAACGGCGGTGACAGGCTGCGTGCCGGCTCGAGCGATCCTTCCCACGCGTTCGGGAGCAGCAACGGGCGGACGCCGTCGTGCACGGCCAATAGCTGCTCGGCGTCACGGGAGAGGTCACAGCCCGCAGCGACTGCGAATGCGAGGCGGTCAGGTGGCCCGCGTTCCCCCCAGTGTCCCGGTACCGCCATCTCACGCGCTAGCGTATGAGCAATCGATTGCCACTCTGGAGGGTCCCGATGTCCGCCAAGCAGCGCATTAGCTATGTCCCGCTGGAAGCCATGACCGACGACATGCGTCGCGAGATGGAGCGGTGCGCCCGGGAGGGGACGCCACGCCCTGAGAGCTCGGCGGTGCGAGCCCACGTGCCGGCGGCCTTCTGGTTCTTCGCCAACGGCTGGAACGACCTCTTCCGTAACGGCGTCTGCGACCACGCGATCAAGGAGCTGTGCCGGGTGTACGTCTCGCGGACCGTCAAGTGCGAGTACTGCGGCAACCAGCGCTCGGAGAAGGGCCGCCAGCTCGGGCTCGTCGAGGCCCAGTACGACGACCTGCTGAACTTCGAACGTTCCGAGCGGTTCACGGATCGCGAGAAGGCGGCGCTCGCCTATGCCGAGGCCATCACCTGGCGGCTGGAGACCGACGACGCGTTCTGGGAGCGTCTGCACCGCCACTTCTCCGAGCCGGAGCTGGTCGAGCTCGGCTGCTTCGTCGGCCTCACGCTCGGCCAGCAGAGCTGGCTGCGCCTGCTCGGCATCGAGCACCACGAGGTCATGGCGGGCACGAGCGCCTCGATGGCACCGGGCTTCGAGACGCCCGAGGCGCTGCGCGAGACCAAGGCGTCGGCGTCCTATTGGGCCCGAACCTGAGCCAGGGCGTAGGTTCGGGTCGCCGCGAGGCGAGGAGTCGCGGGGCGCGCAAGCTGACGATCCAAGACGTCGCCGCCCTGGCGGGCGTCCACCCTTCCACGGCGTCACGCGCGCTCGACGCGTCGCTCCCAGGACGGATTGCCGAGCCGACCGCCCGCCGCGTCCGGGCGGCAGCCGAAGAGCTCGGCTACGTGCCGGACCTCTTGGCGCGAAGCCTGCGTACGCGACGTTCTGGGCTGGTCGGAGTCGTCATCCCCGACCTGACCAACCCGGTACTGGCACCCATCGTGCAAGGAGTGGAGGAGAAGCTCCGGTCGGCCGGGTTCGGCTGCCTGCTGGCGGACACCGACAACGACCCGACCCGCGAAAAGGCGGCGATCGAGGAGCTCCAGGCGCGCCGCTGTGAAGGGCTGGTGGTCGCCACGGCCCGCCGCCGCAGCAAGGCGGTGGAGCAGCTGGCGCAGAGCGGACCGCCGACGGTGCTCGTGACTCGGGGCCTCGACAGCGGCGGGCTCCCGCTCGTCGCTGCCGACGATGCGCAAGGGGTCGCCGCCGCCGTGCGCCACCTGGTCGCGCTCGGACATCGCCATCTCGCGCACCTGACCGGCCCGCGGGACCTGTCGACGACCGTCCGACGGGCCCGCGCGGTCAGAGAGTCGGCCAAGGCGCTCAGCCGACCGGCGATCGACGTGGTCGTCCGCCACGGGGCGGGGTTCACGATCGCAGACGGCCGCCGGCTGGCACGGGCGCTGCTGTCGGAGAACCCCGGGGTCACCGCCATCGTGGCGGGCAACGACATGATCGCCCTGGGTTGCCTCGACGCGATGGCGGACGCCGGTCTGCGCTGCCCGACGGACGTGTCGCTCGTCGGGCACAACGACATGCCCTTCGTCGACCGGCTCGAGCCCGCCTTGACCACCGTCGCGATCCCCCAGCGCGCCCTCGGCGTCCGAGCGGCGGAGGTGCTGCTCGGGCGCCTCGCCGGCGGCTCTGCGGTGGTCGAACCACTCGTGCTCCCGACCCGGCTCGTCGTTCGAGGGTCGACGGCACCGCCGCCTCGGTCTCGCCGTGTCGCCGGCAATACCTCCAGGTCTCGCCTCAGATCTCGGGATTGATCGGCGACGTCGTGGTCGCTTGGGTCCCGAAGGACACGCCGTGCTCGCCTGGCTGGTCTCCGCACCCGGTCATGGGCCGCGGCATGGCTGTGCCCCAACGGGCCTTCGACGACGAGCAGGGCCGAGGAGTTGGGCTGGACCTACCCGGGTGTGCCGGCTCTTGGCTCTTGCCGAGCCACGGTCTCCGTGCTCACAGGAGCAGCAGAGTCGTCGGCGAGCGGCGGCAGCACGCCCCGTCTGTCCTCGAGCGCGGGCGTCTCGGTGCCCGTTCCCCTGTGGCCGAGCGTAGGTGACGGCGACACGTCGAGCAGATCGGTCGTCGCCAGGTGCACACGCAGCTGGAACACGTCGGGGCGGTTGTAGTGGCCCGCGAAGTCGTGCCGGAGCTTCATGCGCACCCCGATCTCGAGGTCGAGGTCTGCGTACAAGATGTCCTCTTCGCGCCCCAGGGGGCCTGCGACGATTGAGCTGTCGGGTGCGACGACGCTGGAGCCACCGCAGAACTCTTCGCTGCGCAGCAGGGCCTCTTGGTCACCGTTCACCTGAAGACGCTCGATGGCGTGCTCGTCCACGGTCCCGCACGCGCTGACCACGAAGGCCTTGGTCATCTGGGCGAAGGCCTGGGAATCGATCAGGACACGCTGTCGCAGAGGGGCTCCCGACGTCGGGAAGTGGCTGGGCCAGCTCATCACGTGCACCCGCGTGTACTGCATGGTGAGCGCACCGATGGCCAAAGGATTGGAATTCTCGCCACAGATCAACCCGCTGACGGCTCCGAAGCTCGTCGGTACCGGTACCAGACCTCTCGGCTCACCCGGTGCGTGCACGAGACGCTCGCCGACGGTGGGGACGAGCTTCTGGTGCCGGCTCAGCACCCGACCGTCGGGGCCGAGGAACAACAGCGTGTTGTAGAGCGTCCCGAAGGTGCCGGGACGCTTCTCGCACATCCCGATGGCGACGTAGGCGCCCGCCTCGCGCGTCGCCTCTTGGAGAATGGAGACCTGAGGCCCGGGGATCTCGACGGCGTTCTCGAACAGCTCGACGCTCAGGTCGTTGGCAATCTTGCTCGTCGCCGGATGGAAGTGGAACCAAAGCGGATGTGCGGGGATGAAGCCCTCGGGGAACGCGATCAGCTGGGCGCCGTGCTCGCCGGCACGGCGGATCAGCTCGCAGGCCTTTGCGGTGGAGGCCTCCCGGTCCAAGAAGACAGACGCCGCCTGTACGGCA
>JAJYMD010000278.1 GCA_021787255.1 Actinomycetes bacterium
CGGAGCGCCGTCGATCTCGAAGATCACCCCGGCGCCGGGCATGATCGCCGTCACGGTGTAGACGACCTGCGCGACCCCGAGGACCTCGCGTATGCCCGACAATGTGCCGAAGCCGGCGCTGAAGTCCAATGTCGCGATCTTGTTCCCGGCTGTCACGTCCGTCGACAGGAGGTGGATGTCCGAGCCCAGCGCGGTCGTGATCCCGTCTGCCTGCTCCGCTGCCGTCGGGCCGGCGAGCAGGGAGCGAACCACCGTGGCGAGCTTGGCGTCACGGGGGACCACTCTGGCAAACGGCGCGAGGTGGGCGCTCGGCGTCACGAAGTAGACGTCGACCGAGATGCAGCCGCTCTTTGTGCAGGGGGTGACGGTCGGTCGTGCGGGCGGGAGGTGCGCAGGGAGCTGGTTCGGCGAGATGGGGCTCGCCGTGGGCTGCGTCGGGATGCCGCACGCGGCGAGCGCGAGCCCGGCGGCGGCGCACGCGACCAGCGCGCCGAACGGCGCCCGGCGCCGTCTCACGCCGGGCCGTTCCCGCCGACGAGCTCCTCGTCCTCAGCGGCTTCTGCAGGTTGGCCCGGGAGCTCGATCGTGAACTTCGCGCCGCCGCTGTCGGCCTCTTCGGCCCAGACCTTGCCACCGTGGAGCCGCACGTGCTCGGCGACCAGCGCGAGCCCCAGCCCGGTGCCGGTGCCCGCGCCGCGCTTGAACGCCGCGTGCCCGCGATAGAAGCGCTCGAAGACCCGCATCCGCTCGGCAGGCGGGAGCCCCGGACCGGCGTCCTCGACCGACACGCGCACCGAGTGCACAGGGCCGCTTCCGTTGCCCAGCGACACGCGCACAGCGGTCGCGCCTCCGCCGTAGAGCGAGGCGTTCTCGAGCAGGTTGGACATGATGCGCTCGAACCGCCGCTTGTCCACCCACAGATGCGTGCCGTGCACCTCGGGGTCGACCTCCACGTGCGGAGGGGCGGTGTCGATCGGCAACGTGCGCTGGGCGGCGGCGACCGCGCGCCGCACGAGCTCGCCCGGGTCCACCTCCTCGAGGGAGATCTCGGCCGACCCGCTGTCCGAGCGCGAGATCTCGAGGAGGTCGCCGACCATTCGCTGGAACCTCCGGACGTCGGCAGCGAGCAGCTCGAGCGCGCGACGGGCCTGCGGCGTGAGCGACTCCGACTGGGACTCGAGGACTTCGAGGCTCGCCGCCAGGGTGGTGAGAGGTGAGCGCAGCTCGTGGCTCACGTCCGAGGTGAAGCGCGCCTCGCGCTCGATGCGCTCCTGGAGCTGGTCGACCATCCGGTTGAACGAGCTCGTCAACGCTGCGAGGTCCGGGTCACCGGCCGTGGAGGCGAGACGGGTGCCGAGGTCGCCTCCCGCGATGGCGACCGCCGCACGCGACACGCTGGTGAGCGGGTGGAGCGAGCGGCCGCTCGCCCACCTTCCGAATGCCGCGCCGAGGGCGGTGATGACGACGACCAGGACGACCAGCGCGAGCTCGAGCACGTTCAGCGTGTGGCCGAGGCTCGAGATGTCGAAGATCTCGAAGTACGCGCCGTGGATCGACTTGATCGGGACGCCGACCGCGATCTGCGGGGTGCCGTGGAGAGAATAGGTCTGCGAGGCCGCGATGCCCCCGGTGATGACCATCGAACGCAGCGAGGCCGGGATCGCGTCCTGTGTGACCTGGAGTGTCCCTCGGTACCATGTGCCGCGCTCTTCGAGGAAGGAGTGGGAGTACTGGGTGACCTTGTTGGCCGTTGTGAGCGTCTCGTCGATGTTGGCTGTCGCCGCAAGGTGCTGGCTGACGTATGTGGCGTTCACGAAGGCGTCGGAGACGGCTGCGCTCTCGCGCTGGTCCACGAGGATGTGGCGGGTCGTGAAGTAGCTGAGCGCACCCATGCTCACCGACAGGACCAACGCGCCGAGCGCGAACATCGCCGTGACCCGCGCTCTGAGGCCGAGGCGGGTCCACAATGGTGCGGAACGCGCCTTGCGGCGGATCTCAGGGCACAAGCTTGTAGCCCATCCCCCGGACGGTGAGGATGTGACGCGGGAGCGCGGGATCCGGCTCGATCTTCGTGCGGAGCCGTCGGATGTGGACGTCGACGAGGCGCCCGTCGCCGAAGTAGTCGTAGCCCCACACCCGGTCGAGGAGCTGCTCGCGGCTGAGGACCTTGCTCTGGCTCGACGCGAGCTCGCAGAGCAGGCGGAACTCGGTCTTCGTGCAGTGGACCTCGGTCCCGTCCTTGTGGCGGAGCACCCCTTCTTCGGGGACGAGTTCGAGGTCGCCGAACGCGATGATCCTTGGCGCCTCGTCGACGGGCCGCACCCTGCGCAGGAGCGCGCGGATCCGCGCGCCCAGCTCCTTGGTCACGAAGGGTTTGGTCACGTAGTCGTCGGCCCCGGCTTCCAGCCCCGCGACCACGTCGTGGGTGTCGGTGCGGGCGGTGACGATGATGATCGGCACCGCGCTCTCGCGCCGGAGCGCCCGGCAGCACTCGAAGCCGTCCATGCCGGGCAGCATGAGATCCACGAGCGCCAGATCTGCGGGATGGGCAGAGAAGCGTTCCAGCGCCTCCTCGCCGCTCGCGACCTCGTCGATCTCGTAGCCTTCCCCCTCCAACGCGAGCTTCATGGAGGACCGGATGCGCTCGTCGTCCTCGACGATCAGGATGCGGCTGGGCACGGACACAAGGTTACGACCTGCTCGCGCCGGCTGCGACGCGCCGGCCGCCCGGCGCTACCGTGGGTAAGGTGGACCCGGGAGGCGAGGTGGCCGGCGTCGCGGACGGGGGTTCCTGGGCCGGAGCGGAAAGGCACGAGGCCGGGATCGACGGCTGGCGGCTCGACGATTTCGCCCGCTCGCTGCGCAGCCGGGCGGAGGCGACGCGACGGGCCTACCTCGGCGACGTCGCGGCGTTCGGCGAATGGGCGGGGCGCGCGGGGCGCGACGGCCCTGGGCGCGTCGACCGGATCCTGCTGCGCCGCTACCTCGCCTACCTGTCGACCCGCGGGTACGCGCGCGCGAGCGTCGCGCGAAAGGCTGCCGCTCTTCGCGCGTACTTCAGTTGGTGCCGTCGGCGCGGGCTCCTGGACGACGACCCGTCCCGGCGGCTGAGCTCGCCGGCATCCGGTGGACGTCTTCCGACCGTGCTCTCGGTGCGCGAGGTCGAGGTGCTCCTCGAGGCCCCGGGCGAGCGGAGTTCGCCCGCCGGCGGCACCGGGGGACGGAGCGCGTCGCGCGCCGCGTTCGCCGCCGCCTACGTGCTGCGTGATGACGCGGTCTTGGAGCTGCTGTACGCGGCGGGCCTGCGGGTGTCGGAGCTCTGCGGCCTCGACCTTGACGGGGTGGACCTGCGGGCGCGCACGGTGACGGTCATGGGGAAGGGGTCGAAGGAGCGATGCGTGCCGGTGCATGCCCGCTGTGCAGAGGCGCTCCGGCGATGGCTCGAGGACGGCCGCCCTGTCGTGGCAGGCCCCAAGAGCCCCGCGCAGGCCGTCTTCTTGAACCGCCGGGCCTCGCGCCTCGGGCCCCGCGACGTCCGCCGTATCGTCGACCGCCGTTCCCCCGTCCCGGCTCACCCGCACGCGCTGCGCCACTCGATGGCGACCCACCTTCTCGACGGAGGGGCGGACCTGCGCGTCGTCCAGGAGCTGCTCGGTCACGCCAGCCTCCAGACGACCCAGATCTACACGCATGTGAGCCGCGAGCGCCTGGTGGAGGTGTACGCGAGGGCCCACCCGCGCGCATGAGGCCCCTCAGGGGCTCGGTCACGGCCGGCGAGCCGAGCCCGAGCGCTCGGTTCGAGGAGGCTTCGGGGAAGGGGCACGGAGGAGGGACGAAAGAGGACGGCGGTAGGGTCGCCGTCCTCGCTCGAGAGCGGGTATCCTGCACGGTGCCCGCCACCCGGCGGGCTCCGTAAGAGCGAGCGATCCCGCACCCGAGCGCGTTCCACGGTCGCCCCGATGGGGTGCTGCGCACGGGGAAGTCCAACCGACTGGAGGCACTGCATGGCCGTCGTCACGATGCGACAGCTGCTGAACGCCGGAGTCCACTTCGGCCATCAGACCCGTCGCTGGAACCCCAAGATGCGTCGCTACATCCTCGGCGAGCGCAACGGCATCTACCTGGTGGACCTCCACAAGACGCTGGAGGGGATCGAGCGCGCCTACGGGTTCGTGCGAGAGCTCGTCGCCGGCGGTGGCCACATCCTGTTCGTCGGGACGAAGAAGCAGGCGCAGGGGCCGATCGCCGACTACGCGACGGTGTGCGGGATGCCCTACGTGAACCAGCGCTGGCTCGGCGGGATGCTCACGAATTTCGCGACCGTCTCGGCCCGCGTGAAGCGGATGCAGGACCTGCGCGCGATGCAGCGGGCGGGCGACTTCGACGCGATGCCGAAGCGGGAGGCGCTCCGCCACGTGCGCGAGCTCGAGAAGCTCACCAGGAACCTCGGAGGGATCAGCGGTCTCGAGCGCTTGCCCGAGGCCATCTTCGTCATCGACACGAAGAAGGAGCACATCGCCGTCACCGAGGCCAACAAGCTGCGGCTCCCGGTCGTCGCGGTCGTCGACACGAACTGCGACCCGGACGTGATCGACTACGTCATCCCGGGGAACGACGACGCGATCCGCTCCGGGACGCTCATGTGCCGGGTGATCGCGGACGCCGTCGCTGAAGGGCGCTGGATCGCCTCGCACCGGCCGGCGCCGCGCCGTGCCGAGCCGGAAGTGGCGCCCGCCGCGCCGACGCCGCCGCGGCCGCGTCCTCGGGCCAACGTCGATGCGTCGCACCCCGAGCCGCCGCCGGAGCCGGAGCCCCTCGCATCCGCCGTACCCCTCCGGGTCGAGGCGGTTGCACCGCCCTTCGGCGAGGTCGGCGCGACGCGGGCCCCCGTGGCCCTCGCAGAGGACGCAGCCGGCGAAGCCGGGGCAGCGGAGGCCGGGGCGGCCGGGGCAGCGGAGGCCGGGGCGGCCGGATCAGACGAGGTCGCCGAAGCAGCCCAGGCTGCGCCGGCTGCCGAGCCCAGCGTGATGAGTACGGAGGCCTGAGAAGTGCCCGAATTCAGTGCGAAGGACGTCCAGACGTTGCGCCGTCAAGCCGGCGTCGGGATGCTGGACGCGAAGCGTGCCCTGGAGGAGACCGGCGGCGTCATGGACGCAGCCATACAGTGGCTCCGCGTGAAAGGGCTTGCGAAAGCCGGCGCGCGCGAGGGGCGTGACGCGTCGCAGGGCGCGGTCGCGGCCGTGCGCCAGGGGACGAGCGCGGCCATCGTGGAGCTTCGCTGCGAGACGGACTTCGTCGCGAAGTCGCCCGAGTTCGTCTCGCTCGTCGACGACCTCGCGGCACTGGTGGCTGCCAAGGGGGAGGACGCCGTCTCGGAGCGTCAGGACGAGATCGACCAGCTCCGCACGTCGCTGCAGGAGAACATCTCGCTCGGTCGTGTCGTGCGCATGGAGAGCGCCGAGGGGCAGGTGCTCGACACCTACGTCCACCAGCAGTCTGGCCGGGGCGTGAACGCCGTCATCGTGCTCCTGCA
>JAJYMD010000470.1:0-4219 GCA_021787255.1 Actinomycetes bacterium
CCTCGGAGCCGACGTCATCAAGATCGAGGATCCGACGGCGGGCGGCGACGTCGGTCGGTACGTGCCACCGCGCCAGGAGGGGACCTCCAGCCTCTTCTTCGAGACCTTCAACCGGGGAAAGCGCAGCATCTCGCTGAACCTTCGGACCACTGCCGGGCGGAGCATCTTCGAGGAGCTCGTCAAGCGTTCGGACGTCGTGTTCGCGAACGTGCGCGGTGACATCCCGGAGAGGCTCGGCCTCCGCTACGCGGACCTTCGTCACCTGAACAGTGCGATCGTCTGCTGCTTTCTGACCGCTTATGGCCTTACAAGCAGCGAGGGAGAACAGGGCGGTTACGACTACATCATGCAAGGCAGAGCCGGATGGATGTCCCTCACCGGTGAGCCGCACTCGCTGCCGCAGAAGACCGGGATCTCGCTGGTGGACTACTCGGCCGGTCTTGCAGCCGCGGTAGCAGTCCTCTCCGCGATCCACCAAGCTCGTCGGACCGGAGAAGGCGACGACTGCGACGTAGCGCTCTTCGACACCTCCATCGGTCTACTGACGTACATCGCTACCTGGTACTTGTCCGCCGGGGTGCTGCCTGCACCGACGCGCCACTCGGCGCATCCGTCGCTCGTGCCGTTTCAGAACTTCCAGACGAGCGATGGATGGATCGTCGTGGCCTGTGCCAAGGAGAAGTTCTGGGCACAACTTGTGAAGGTGTTGGGGGAGCCGGAGTTCGAGGACTCAAGATACGCGAACTTTGCGTTGCGCCGCGAGCACGCCGGTGAACTGCTCCCAGCGCTCGAGCGCCGCTTCAGGGAGTGCACGACGGCACAGTGGCTGGAACGGCTGCAAGCTGTCGGGATCCCTTGCGGCAGAGTCAACGACGTCGCGTCCGCTCTCGCCGATCCGCTGGTGGCAGAGCGTCGGATGATCGTCGAGACCGAGCACGAAGCTCTTGGCAAAGTCCGGCAGGTGGCAGGCCCCGTTCGAGTCGGTCAGCACCAACCGATCACGCGCCGGGGCCCGACTCTTGGAGAGCACAACGAGGAGGTGCTGAGGGAAGTGCTCTGCTTCGACAGAATGCAGGTCGATGAGGCGTTGAGGAGCGGCGCCTTCGGCATGTCATCGGCTGCCGAATGCCGCGGAGAAGAGGGGCAGCAGTAGATGCAGCGGCTACGGATGAACCAGGCGATTGCACTGTCGATCCGCGAAGAGATGGAACGAGACAAGAGTGTCATCGTCATGGGCGAGGACATCGCGGAGGCGGAGGGACCGTTCAAGGCGACCGAAGGATTGCTCGCGCAATTCGGTTCGAAGCGGGTGCGCGACACCCCAATCTCCGAGATGGGCTTTCTCGGGGCTGCCGTCGGAGCCGCGGTAACCGGGCTGCGCCCCGTCGTGGAGATGATGTTCATCGAGTTCCTCGGAGTTGCGCTGGACCAGCTCGTAACGGAGGCGGCTCTGATGCGGTACCTGTCGGGGGGCGTGCTCAGGGTTCCCATGACCGTCCGCGCCTCCACTGGCGCTGGACTGGGCTTCGGCTGCCAGCATTCCCAGACCCTCGAACGGTGGTTGATTGGATCCCCGGGTCTCAAGGTCGTCGTCCCCTCGGGTGCACGTACCGCATATGGGCTGATGAAGTCGGCAATCCGTGACGACGATCCAGTGGTCGTCTTGGAGCCGCGCGTTCTCTACGGACAGCGCGAGCCAGTCGAGGTAAACGCGGAGAGTGCGATACCCATCGGGATCGGAGAGGTTCTCCAAGAGGGGAAGGACGTGACCTTGGTCGCCCTCGGCCAGACGGTCGGGATCGCGAGGGAGGCCGCGGCGAAGTCGGGTTGGTCTGCGGATCTGATCGATCTCAGAACCATCCAGCCCTGGGATCGGGAGATCGTGGTTGCTTCGGTCGAGAAAACTGGACGTCTCGTGACCGTAGAGGAGAACCAGTTCACGGGAGGATGGGGGACGGGAGTCGTCTCCGTCGTGGCGAGCAACTGCCTCGGATCGTTGCGCTCACCCCCACTTCGCGTGACCGCCCCCGACGTCCCGGTGCCCTATGGAGTCGCACTCGAACAGCGCTACGTCCCGTCGGCTGAGTACATCACCGAGCAGGTGACGTCCTTGCTCGAGTCCGACGTCGTGCCGAGCCCCTGGTGGGAGGAGATGTGATGTCGTCGAACGGAGCACAGGGCGATCATTCTCTCCCACGACGGGTCACGCTGCAGGAGAACAGAATCGAGCGATTCCGAAGGATGATCGAGATCCGCCTAGTCGAAGACAGGATCGTCGAGCTCTTCGGCGAAGGTCTGATTCCCGGTACGACTCATACGTGTCAAGGCCAGGAAGCGATCGCAGTGGGGATCGCGGCGTCGGTCCGGGCCACCGATGTCGTCACGTGCACGTACCGGGGGCACGGCATGGCGCTCGCTCTCGGCGTCACTCCCGAGGCCCTCATGGGGGAGATCTTCGGGCGCAAGTCAGGGTGCATGGGCGGGCTCGGGGGCTCGATGCACCTGAGTGAGCGGTCCGTCGGGTTGCTTCCTACGATGGCGATCGTAGGTGCCGGCATACCGATCGCCGTCGGGGCAGCACTGACCGCGCACGTGACCGGCTGCGACGACATCGCTGTGTCGGTCTTCGGGGATGGCTCGACGAACATCGGCGTATTCCACGAAGCGCTGAATCTGGCCGCGGTCTGGTCGCTACCCGTGGTGTTCGTCTGTGAGAACAACCTGTACGGTGAGTACTCGCGGATCAACCGGACTACGCCGGTGATCGACATCGCGGTCCGAGCGAACTCATACGGAATACCTGCCGAGATCGTGGACGGGCAGAACGTGGACGACATCGAGAAGGCGATCGTAGAGGCCAGCGGCCGTGCTCGAGCTGGCGGTGGCCCGACCCTGATCGAGGCGAAGACCTACAGGTATGCCGGACACTCCCGATCCGACAAGGCGACGTACCGTCCCGCAGGTGAGCTGGATGAATGGCTCCAACGCGATCCGATCAAGCTGTACGGCCGCACCCTCGTGACGGAGGGAAGCATCGACGAGGGTGGGCTGGAGGCGATCCGGGAAGAGGAGCGGCGACGCCTCGACGAGGTCGTGGAGACCGTTCTGGCGACCCCACCTGCCGCGGCGGAAGACATGCTCATGAACGTCACCGGCCCGCGGAGTTAGCCCGATGCGTCACCTGGTGAAGCTGCCGCAGCTCGGCGACACGACCCAGTCGGTGTTAATCGCAGAGTGGCTCGTCGGAGTCGGGGATGCGGTCCCCCTGGGGGGACCGCTGCTCCTGGTCGAGACGGACAAGATCACGACGGAGGTGCCTTCGCCGGTTGCGGGGATCGTCGTCGAGCATCTCGTCGAAATCCAGGATGAGATCGATGTCGGAGCTGCGATATGCGTGATCGAGGGATGACGTCGATCGCGCAGCTGCGACGCTGCTGGTGCCAGTGGGTCTGAGGGCCCCTTCTGATGGAGTTCTTGGTCCGAATCGACGTGCGTCTTCCCCCGGATTTCGACGAGGCACGCAAGGACAACATGGTGCGCGGAGAAGCCGCGCGGGCGAGTGAATTGGCTGCCGCCGGTGTGATATATCGGTTATGGCGGATTCCCGGACGCTGGTCGAATGTTGGTATATGGAGCGCGGACGATGCGACCGCGCTGCACGAGGCGATTTCTTCGCTTCCGATGTACCCGTGGCTGGATGTAGACGTGTCGCCCCTCGCCACGCACCCCAGCGACCCCATGGGACACCACGAATGACCGTGCGCCGTGGTTCTTGCCGTAGCGTATCCGCGGCGTGGGCACCCGGAGGTCCTGCTCGGGGAGCAGGCCGGTCTGCTCCATCACTCCGTGCCACCACCCGGCGACGTCGACTTCCTGGTGGTTGCGGATGTGGTTGGAGACGTTGACGACGACGAGACCGCCGGGCGCGGTGACCCGCACCATCTCGGCCAGGGTCCGCTCGTGGACCTCCCGGTACTTCTCACCCCGCTGGAGACCGCCGCCGTTGTTGGGCGAGAGCTTGCGGCCGAGCTTGTGGCGGTAAGTGATCCGGTCGGTGAGCTGGCCGGCCCTTGGACCCGTCTTGTAGACGTCTTTCGCCTCGTGGGCGTCAGCCATCCGGTTCCCGTAGGCGGGGCTGGTGATCGCAGCGTCGAACGCATGGTCGGAGAACGGCAGCGCCGTTGCGTCGGCGACCAGGGTTCGGGGGTGATAGGCGGCC
>JAJYMD010000470.1:4229-5507 GCA_021787255.1 Actinomycetes bacterium
CCGTTGCGTCGGCGACAACGGTCCGGGAGTGGCAGGCGGCCCACTCGGACTCGGTCTCCACGCCGACGGTCGTCCAGGGCCCTGCGAGCTCGTGGATCCTCCCGGTCCCGGCCATCGGGTCGAGGACGCGGAGATGGCGCCGGTGCCGGCGCGACTCTTCCTCGAGAGTGCTCTGCAGCACCTCGAGAATCGTGTCGGAGAACTTCGCCGGGTGAGGCCGAAGCCCAGCAATCGTCACGAGGCCTCCATCGCCAAGGCTCTGTCCTGGCGAAGGAGCTCCATGACCTCTCGCTCGAGGCGACGCAGCGTGTTCTGGCTGATGCCGAGCACCTCGGCGACCGTGCTTTGGGACATCGGCGGTGCGCCGTCCAGGCCGAAGCGGAGACGGACGAGGTCCGGAAGCACACCGGGCAGGCGATCGACGGCGGCTCTGAGATTGCCGTCTCGCACGATCTGCTCGGCCAGCTCGTCGGTGCCCGGTGCGTCGTCGGCGATCGCGTTGGAGAACGCGTCGCCCGAGTCGGTGTACGACGCGTCCAGGCTGGCGGTCACCCGCGGCGTGAACGGGTGTTCCTCGCCGAACCGCTCAGCTGCCGCCTCGGCGTCGAAGACCTCTCTAGGGATCCGAATCGTGCGCCCGTAGGCGGCGACGGCAAACTGCATGGCGTGGCGGATCCACCAGGTCGCATAGGTGGAGAAGCGGTAGCCGGCGTCGGGGTTGAACTTCTCGATTGCCGTGCGCAGCCCGAAGGTGCCCTCCTGGATGATGTCGTCGAGCTCGACGCCGCGGTCCTGATAGGACCGCGCCCAGTGCAGGACCAGGCGCAGGTTGCCGACGAACATCTCGTCGAACGCCGCCTGGTCCCCGGCCCGTGCACGGCGAGCCAGCTCGAGCTGGCGGTCGTGAGCGAGAGGCGGCGGGAGGTCGATCGTCGAGCCGGCGAAGGTCGCCATCACACACCGCCGATGCAAGACGCCAGGACCGCTTCCATCTCGTCGGCGAGCTCATCGGGCGTACCGTCGTTCACGACGACCAGGTCGAAGTCGTAGCCGTCGAGAGCGATCTCGCTCTCGTGGCCGTTGATCGGACCCACGCCGGAACGTTCGACGCGGACGACCAGCCCGCCGAGCGCCTTGATGGCATCTCCCTCGTTGGGGAAGCGGACGTCGGTGATGGCGAGCCTGGTGGGCATGCCGGCGCCGAGCAGCGCCTTCACCCAAACGTCCTCGCCGATCGTCTTTCGCCCAGCCTCGGTGCCGAGCCGCTGCAACAGACGA
>JAJYMD010000353.1 GCA_021787255.1 Actinomycetes bacterium
GATCACCACGACTTCGAACACGGTGCCGAAGAACTGGGCCGTGCGCAACCCCGAGCGTGCCGCGCTGTTCACCGCGCCGATCGTGGACGCGCTGGTGCGGTTCGCGCCGGTGCGGGCGATCTCCTCGGTGCTGATCGGCCTCGCCGACCTCCTCATCGGCCGCCGCGGTGCGACAGGCGCCCGGCCGCCGAAGGTGACCGAGTCCGAGCTGTTGGCGATGGCCGACGTCGCGCAGGCCGAGGACGTGATCGAGCTGCAGGAGCGGACGCTCATCCACTCGATCATCGACTTCGGCGACGCGGTGGTTCGCGAGGTGATGGTGCCTCGCCTCGACATGTTCACCCTCGACGCGGACGTGTCCGTCCACGACGCCCTCACCCGGGTGCTCGCGGCGGGATGGAGCCGAGTCCCGGTCCAGCAAGGCGACGTCGACGACGTGGTGGGCATCGCCTACGCGAAGGACCTCATGCGCGCCGAGAACGACGGCCACGGCGCAGACCCGGTGCGCGCGCACCTGCGGCCGGCGCACTTCGTGCCGGAGACGAAACGCCTGACCGCGCTCCTGCGCGAGATGCAGGACGCGAAGTTCCACATGTCGATCGTCGTCGACGAGTACGGCAGCACGGTGGGCCTCGTCACCTTGGAGGACCTCATCGAAGAGCTCGTCGGGGAGATCGTCGACGAGTACGACACCGAAGAGCCCGTCGTCGAGACCCTTCCCGACGGGAGCGTGGTCGTGACCGGTCGCATGGCGATCGACGACGTCGACGACCTCATCGGCACCGAGCTCCCCCAGGAGGGCTGGGACACGGTCGGGGGGCTGATGCTCGCCCTGAGCGGGCACGTTCCCGCCGAGGGGGAATCCGTCGACGTCGACGGCGTGCGGCTGGTCGCCCAGCGCGTGCAGGGACGCCGCATCTCCCGGGTCCGGATCGAGCGCACCACCGCCGTCGGCGCCTCCGGCGACGACTCGGAGGGGTGAGGCGGCGGTGAAGGCGGGGTTCGCGGTGGTCCTCGGCCGTCCGAACGTCGGCAAGTCGACGCTGGTCAACCGGATGGTGGGGGCGAAGGTCTCGATCGTCTCGTCGCGCCCGAGCACCACGCGCCAGCGCGTGCGCGGCGTGGTCCACCGCCCTGGTGCCCAGGTGGTGCTCGTGGACACGCCGGGTCTCCACCGCCCCCGCACGCTGCTGGGCGAGCGGCTCGTCGAGACCGCGCGCACCTCGCTGTCCGACGTGGACGTCGTGGTGGCGGTGCTCGACGCGACGGCGCCGGTCGGGCGCGGGGACCGCATGGTGCTCGCACGTGCGGTCGCGGCCGTGCAGGGCCTCGAAGGCCCGGAGGGCAAGGAACGGGGCCGCCTCCTCGTCGCGGTGAACAAGGTGGACCGCGCGCGCCCTGCCGACGTGCTCGGGCAGCTCGCCGCCGCAGCCGGCGCCGTCGAGGAGCTCTGCGGCGGGGACCTCGCCGAGTACTTCCCGGTCTCCGCGCGCACCGGGGAGGGGGTGGACCGGCTCGTGGACGCGATCGTCGAGCGTCTCGCCGAGGGCCCCGCGTACTACCCCGAGGAGACGGCGAGCGACACGCCAGAGGCGCTCAAGGTCGCGGAGCTCGTGCGCGAGCAGCTGCTCCGGCGCGTGCGCGAGGAGCTGCCGCACTCGATCGCCTGCCGGGTGACCGAGTGGGAATGGCCCCGGGTCCGCTGCGAGATCCTGGTGGAGCGCGGCTCGCAGAAGGGGATCGTCATCGGGCGGGGCGGCGAGGTGCTGAGAGAGGTCGGCACCGCGGTGCGCCGGCAGCTCCCGGCGGGCGCCTTCTTGGAGCTGCACGTGCGCGTGGAGAAGCACTGGCAGCAGCGACCCGACGCGCTCGACCGCCTAGGCTACTGAGGTTCGCCGGTGCTCACCGTCCTCGGTCTGCTCGCCTCGAAGGTGGTGCGTTCCCAGCCCGGCCGTCTCATCCTCCTCGGCGCGGTGTGCCTCTTCGCCGGCGCAGCGGCGTTCGCGGCCACCCAGCACCTTGCCTTCGACACGTCCTTGTACTGGGCGATCACCACGGCGACGACCGTCGGCTACGGCGACATCACGCCGAGGAACCCCACCGGCCGGCTGATCGCGTCCCTCGTGATGCTGACGACGATCCCGCTGCTCGCCTCGGCGTTCGCGCTGTTCGCAGGGGCCGTGGCGTCGACGCACCTGCGTAGGCTCCTCGGGATGGAACGGCGTGAGGCGACCGGCGGCGAGATCGTGGTCATCGGCAGCCACCCGGCGCTCGCGCCTGCGGTCACCGAGCTCGTCGCCGCCGGCCGCAAGGTGGTGGTCGTCACCACAGGCGACAGGTCAGCGTTCCCCGACGAGGCGCACGTGGAGGCCGCGGACCCGACGAGCGAGCACGCGATACGCCGTGCCCGGCCCGATCGCGCCGCGCAGGTGCTCGTTGCAGGGGCCGACGACGCGTCCGTCCTCGTGACCGCGGTCCTCGTCCACAAGCTCGCGCCGCAGACGCCGGCGATCGCCATCGCCACCTCGCCGAAGGTCTGCCAAGCCCTGCGCGAGATGGGCATCGACGCCGTGTCCGGCGAAGAGCTGCTCGCGCACACGGTCGCGAAGTCCTTGGAGGCGCCGCACGCAGGCGAGCTGCTCTTGCGGATCCTCGACTCGGAGGGTTTCCGCCTGAAGGAGGTGCCGATGGGCCACGATGGCGTCGGACGCCCGCTCAGCGCGGCGCGCGTGCGCGAGCGCGGCGTGGTGCGCGGTGTGGTCCACGACGGGCGCGTCGTGATGGGCGTGGTCGACGACCCGCTGCTCGAGGCGGACGACCGCCTCCTCGTCCTCGACCCCGAGCGCTGATCGCGACTTGCCGAGCGGTGCAGCGGCTGGCTCAGCTCCCCGCGCGCTCGGCGAGGACGCTCCGGAGGAAGGCGACCGCCTCTTGGCGGTCGATCGTTCGGCGCATCGGCGGGAGCGCGTCGAGCAGCACGTTTCGATAGCGGGCGGTCGCGAGCCGCGGGTCCAGGACCGCGACGACGCCGCGGTCGCTTGCGCTGCGCACGAGCCGTCCGGCCCCCTGCGCGAGCAGGGTGGCGGCGCGCGGCAGGTCGACCAGTGTGAACGCCGCGTCGCCGGCGCGCTCGCGGCGCGCGTCGAGGAGCGGATCGTCGGGACGCCCGAAAGGGAGCCGGTCGACGGTGAGCAGCGTGAGCGCGCGGCCTGGCACGTCGACGCCCTGCCAGAACCCGAGCGTGGCGAACAGGCACGACGTCTCGTCGCGGGCGAACTCTGCGAGCAGCCGACCCTTCGGGAGGTCCCCTTGCACGAGCACCCGGAAAGCCAGGCGCGCCGCGAGCGCTTCCGCCGCCTCGAGCGCGGCCCGGCGGCTCGTGAACAGCGCCAGGGTCCGGCCGCCCGCCGCCGAGATCAGCGCTTCGAGCTCGTCCAAGACCGCGCCCTGCGCGCCGGCTCGCCGGGGGTCGGGCAGGTGGCGGGCCACGTAGAGGAGCGCGTGCGAGCGGAAGTCGAACGGGCTGCCGACATCGAGGTGGTCGACGTCGAAGCGGTCCAGTTCCAGGCGCCGGGCGAGGTGCGGGGGGATCGTGGCGCTCGTGAGGACCGCGGTCAGCGACCCCCACAGCCTCGCGGCGAGCACGGGTCCGACCTCCACGGGGGAGAGGCGCAGCGCCGGTCCCCGTGGCGTCCCCTCGACCCACGCGACGTCGGCGTCTCCGGGCGCGAGGAACCGTTGGACCGCCTGCTCGAGGTGCGCCGACGTGCTGAGGGCCCTGGCCCGGCGGGCGCCACCGCCGCGTGCGTCTTGTCCGCCGGGACCGCCCGACGCAGCATCGATCGACGTCAAGCGGGCTCGCAGCCTCTCGAGCCGAGAGCGGGTCAGCTCGAGGATCGAGACCAGTTCCGTGTCGAGCGCGTCGCCGGTCGAGGCCGTGCCGACGGGGCCGGCCGTGGGCACGGAGGCCGCGTCGCCGGTGCTCCGGGCGCTCGCGACGCTGCCGAGCCCGAAGAAGTCCCGCTCTGCGCCGCCGCGTCGTTGCACGGCGGGCTTTGCCGCAGACCGCCGACCCTGGCCGTGCCCCGGTGCGCGCAGCACGCGGCATCCGACGTGCGCGGAGAGCAGCGTTCGGAGCCGGTCGGCCGCGACGTCGAGCCCCGAGGGCTCGCTGTCGCGGCCGAGCACGGTGCGCGCCGCGCCGTGCAGCGCGCGCAAGGCGCCCGGCACGAGGTCGACACCGAGGCTGTGGGTCATCACGTCCTCGGTCTCGTGCGCCTCGTCGAAGACGACGACGTCGTGCGGCGGGAGGACCGCGCCGCCGCTCGCGACGTGGGCGCCGTAGAGATGGGTGTTCACCACGACGACATCCGCTTGCGCCGCGTGCCTTCGGGCGCGCTCGGCGAAGCACCGGGCGCCCTCGGGGCAGCGGTGTGAGCCGGGGCACTCTCGGGCACCGACGCTCACCATCGCCCACGCTCGGTCCTCCGGCTCGAAGTCGAGATCGTCCCGGTCGCCCGTCTCGGTCCGACGCGACCAGGCGAGCAGCCGGCGCACGTCCTCCGCCAGGTGTCCTGCTTGGAGCGGACCGCCCTGGTGCCCGCCGACCTCCCCGGAGGCGTCGTCCAAGGACCCCGGGCCATCGGCCGCCTCGCCGAGGTCCGGCTGGGCGCCGCGGCGCTCCATCTCCGACGCGCTTTCCGAGGCTCGCTGGAGGCAGAGGTAGTTCGCCCTCCCCTTCAGGACCGCGAAGGACACGGGGCGGCCGAGCGCTCGGGCGAGCGCAGGGAGGTCCCTCTCGGCGAGCTGGTCCTGGAGCCCCTTCGTCGCCGTGGCGACCACGACGTGCTCGCCGGAGACGACGGCCGGGACGAGGTACGCGAGGGACTTCCCGGTGCCCGTTCCGGCGCGCACGACGAGGTGTCGTCCCGAGGCGATGGCGCGGGCGACCGCGCGCGCCATCTGCAGCTGGCCCGGCCGGACCTCTCCGCCGCCGGGCAGGGTCGCCGTGACCTTCGCGAGGACCGCGGCGACGTCGTCGGCGCCCACGCGCCCGACCGTAGCGCTGCCGCGCGCCGACCGAGCGCGGCGATCCGGCGCGGCCCCCGACCGTAGCCCTGCGGCCCGGCCCCGACCGTAGCGCTGCGGCCCGGCGCCCGCCCGTAGCGCTGCGACCCGGCGCCCGGGCGCCGGGAGGTGCTGACGCCCCGGGGCTCGGGCACGTATCGTGGGGGGTCGTGAAGGGTGTCCTCCTCGCCGGCGGGACCGGCTCGCGCCTGTACCCGCTGACCAGGATCACGAACAAGCACCTCCTTCCCATCTACGACCGCCCGATGGTGCAGTGGGCGATCGAGGCCGTGGTGAACGCGGGGATCCGGGACCTCATGCTCGTCACCGGCGGCACGCACGCCGGCGAGTTCCTCCGGCTTCTCGGCAACGGCCACGAGTTCGGCATCGACCGCCTCAGCTACGGCTACCAGGAGCGCCCCGGGGGGATCGC
>JAJYMD010000021.1 GCA_021787255.1 Actinomycetes bacterium
AGATCAGCTGGAGCATCGCGTTGTAGCCACTCACGCACTAGGTCGCGCGTCCCAACATTTTGCGGCGTTATGAGTGAGACGGATGTCACCAGAGGGCCCCTTGAGCTGCGCTAACAGCCATTCTAGCGGCAGGGAAGATCAGCGGCGACCAGCATACCCGGGAGTTCGGGAACCGACGACGCGGCCCCCGAAAGGTGTAAGGTAGATAATTTAGCAGGGTTCCACCGCGAACTTGTGATGGATCGGCGGGCGGTCCCGCTGCGTACCACGACCTTTCCTTTCAGTTCAACTGCCTGTTTCACGGTTGTGGTCAGGCCTTGGCCTCTGCCAGCATCTGTGACCGAACTGACGAGGTACGTCAATGCGAGGGTGATGGCCTCGTGATCCGTCGCTGGGTGGTTCGGCCGCGACCCTTCAAGAAAGGAACGTCGCAACCCCTTGCCCGCGTCGCCCACCGCGAAGGCAACATGGGCGTCCCGTCGGTTCGGGCGCTGCACGCAAGCAGCAACGATCCCCATGGATCCGGAGTGCTCGGTTACGTTGGCTCCGAGCTCCCACAGGGCTTCGACCAGGGCATCTCGTAGGTGCGAGTTGCGGGTGCGTCCTAAGCGATCCCACAAGAGATCCTGTAACGGTTGGAGCTGCTCAGAGGACGAGAACGTTCGTAGCTCGACTATGACGTCAGCAGGCCTCGGCGAAGTCGTTATCGGGAGTGTACATGCCGCTCGTCCCGTGTCTTGGACAAACCGCTCGAAACCCAGGCTGGACATAAAGCTGGAAGCTGAGGCGCTTGATGGGGGTAGAATTTGCAGTGGGAGCCCCTCTTGTGCCGCATGCAGGACTGCACACGCAATCCCCACGACTCCGTAGACACTTATGTGATCGACGCGCGAGAGGTCAATGCTCACTCTCCGCTTCGCGCGAGGGTCTATCGATCTGTCGAGTTCCAGATGGCCGGATCCCCGTATTTCCATCGCTTGTCCACCGCCCGAGTCAGCAACTCTACAGAAGTATGAAGCAGGGATGATGGGTCCGGCGCGGGATGCCTATTCGAACTTTGGTCGACCCAGTCCTTCGAGCGCCTCCCAGTGCCGCAGCGGGGGCACGTATCGCCCCGCCCGCCATGCAGACGCGGTCCCCTTGCTCACGCCGCACGCAGCCACAATCGCCGACAGCGTGACGGTCACCAACACGGCACGAATCTCCTCAAACGCTGCGGGGTCGGCGTTCGCATGCGGGTGCTCCGCTTTCCAGCGCTCCAGCTCGTTGCGAGCCATGGCGATGGACCGTCCCCGGCGCTTGCGAGCTTCCCGGGACTGCCCAGGCTGGCGCTCCCAGCAAGCAGGGCACCGAACGTGGCGGGAGCGTGCCAGCTGTCCCCCGCAGTCCACGCAGGCGGCGAAGAGGGTCGCCGCTCGATCGGGATCTCCGGTCGCGGGCCGTCGCACAGGCTTGGACGCACGGTGCTCGCCCGTGGCCGCCTCGGCGCGTGCCCGCGCATCCTGCGCCTTGCGGCGCCTGACAGTTGCCTGCGCGGCCGTCGCCTTCGCGTTGGTGAGCGGGGTGCTCGTCGTGAGTTTCCCGGCCACTTGGTCGGCGAGGAGGTGGGCCACCCTCTCGGCATGGGGAGCGATTGCTCGGCGCCACGTCGGCATCGTCGCCGCGAGCTCGTGAGACAGTGGTGCAGCCACCCGGACGTGGCCGTCGGAGCGCTCGATGAAGTCCCGCTTGTGGAACATGCGCTCTGAGAGCAGCTCGAGCACGAAGCGGTCCACGACGGGGCGCACCGGTTCGATGACGTCGAGAGCGAGGCTGTCCCGGCCTGCTGCGTCGGCGTGAAGCACTCCGAGCCCAGGATCAAGCCCGAGCCTGACGCAGGCGAAGCGGGCCTCGATCTCGGCGAGTCGGTAGCAGTAGTTGAGCAGCGCGTTGAGCGGGCGCTCGGCGAGCCTGTTCGTGTTCGAGGCGCCAGTGATCGCGGAGCGTCGGGAGTCGAACACCCTCCAGTGCGGTGGGACCCGGCTGCGGTCCTTGGCGACGAAGCCGACCATGGTGGCCTCATGGTCGGCCCAAGTGGCGAAGTAGGCGGCAGCTGCCACGGCTTCGAGCTGCCGGCACGCGTCCACGTCCTCGGCGACGTCGATCCCCTCGACGAGGTCAGCGATGGTCTGGGCCGTCTCGCCGGCGCCGAACACGTCGCGGAGGACGGCCGCTTGCCCCTGGAGCTTGGCGGTGAGCAGGTAGCGGACGACGGCCAACCCGGCGGGAGATCCCATGGCCAACGCCTGCGCCCGTCGGATCCGCGCGTCGTCGCGGCCAGGTGGTGACGCACCCAGCAGCACGTCGCCGGCTCGGAGCACGACGACGGCCGTACCCTGGGCTTTACACCACGCCAGGGCTTCGGTCGTGAGGAACCCCTCGCCAGCGACGACCAGGCGCTCGGGTGCCATGACCTTCGCATACCGCCGCTCCCGGCCGTGCTCGGCCAACCCGTCTCGGACGGCGAGCGCCCCGTGCTCGACCGTGATGCGGACGCCGAAGCCATCGGCCACCACGACCCGGCCGTCACCGTCCGCGCCGTAGGTGAGGGCGGCGGCGTCGCCCCGGTCGGCCGCGTCCTCGGGTAAGAGCGCCGGACCCTCCGAGACGACGCGGACCGAAGGATGCCGCGGAGCCGGCGAAGTCTGCGCGGCAGTAGCGTGCCGTTCGTCCATGGAGCAACACCTCCGTGGGCCACGCCGGGGGCTGCCGTAAACAGCGCCCCGGCACTTTCGTTTGCCGGGACCAAGCTACCTCTCGGGTGTGGTGACCTCCAGTGTCGATGACACCCGGGGAGCCCCGCTCGCTGCTGCTGGAGTCAGCCGCGAGAGACCGGCGGGAGGAACCCTTTCGCCCTGGCACGTCGGACCCATCCGGCGGCCGTGTTCCTAGCGCAGCCGTACTCCTCTGCGATGGTCTGGGTCGGCGCTCTCGATTCTGCACGTTGGAGTTCCGAGTAGCGCCGCGCGACAGAGCGATAGAGGTCGTCCCCGTGGCCGGCGCGCCCTGGGCGCTTACGGTCGGGCCGTCTCACGGCTGAATCGCCCCCGGCGCGTGCGAGCGTCCGACGCACCGTGTCGGCGACCGCGAGCCAGGTCGCCCAGGGGAACTTGCTCAGGGTTCGAGACACGTGGGATCCGTAGCCGGTCAGGGTGATCGAGCACGCGTGCGGCTCGGATGATCGGTAGCGGACGTCGAGCCGAGCCAGGCGAAGGGGACCGGTCGCCGGAACCTCTTTGTGGACGAGGTCGAGGCGGACGACCAGCTCGCCTCTACCCCCGACGCTCACCCATGGGTCCGGCTCGCGGGGCGAGGAGGCGATGAGCTCATAGGAGCGCAGGCCCCACGCGCCGATCGGTTGGTGGACCAGGTGTCCCGGTGGGGTCTTCGTACGCCCCGGCACGCCCTTCGGCACCCGGCGGAGGATACCCGAAATACAACGGTACGGACCGTAGAAGCCCGATCCGTGCTTTGAACTCGCAACGGAATGCCCAGTTTTCATCCACGGGTCTCGGCGGGCCTTCATGGATGCATGACGAAGGCAACCGCATCTCGTCCGAGCGACGACCCGCTCGCGATCTCGCGCGAAGAGGCGGCGCGCCGTCTCGGGATCGGCTTGGAGACGCTGCGGCAGCTCATCATCACCGGGCGCCTGCCAGTCGTGAAGGCGGGCAGGCGCCTCCTCGTCCCCCTCGCCGGGCTCCACGCGTTCCTCGATCCGACTTCGGCGCTCGGCACGAGGGACGACGAGCCGAACCTGACAGCCGTCTCGACATCCACCGACGTCGCTTCGACGTGGCGATCCGGCGAGCGCCACCGGGAGCCCGGCGATGCCCGCGCCTGATCTCCCGCGCTCGCTCCGTCGCGCCGCCAGCCGAGCTGGCACGCCCTCGCAGCGCCTGCTCGACGCAGCCGAGATCGGTCTGCTCACGCGCGGCAACACGCAGCCGGGCACGGCTGGACGACGTGCCGTGGATCGCGTTACCTATTTGCGTCGGCGCGAGGCGGAGCCGACACTCCCGCCCCGAGAGGCTGCCGGTCATCGCGTCGCGGGATCGGGACCCCGGGTGGTCACCTTCTACACGAGCGATCCGCCGAGGCGGATCACGCTCCAAGGGGAAGGCGTCACCGTTCGCGATGTGAAGCGTGGTGGTGTCTACCTGCACGGCATCCGGACACTGATCGCAGAGCTCCGACGCCACCCGGACCAGGCCGAGCGGATCAAGCGCCGATGGGAGTCACAGGTCCGCCGCAGAGCTCCGATCGCCGGATACCCGCTCCTTGCCACAGCCACAGCTGCGATCGCGCTTGCGGACCAGGACCGCCAGAGCGGCGAAGACCCGGTGTTCGACTCGGGCCGCTCTCGCCCCGGTCGTCGCCGACGTCGTCCATCTCGGAGGCACCGCCCATGAGCGCGGCACGTGACCTGGGTCCGTGCGCGTTCTGCGGCAGGCCGGCCGAGGAGCGCCATCACTTCACGGCCCGCCTTACGGCGGACGGCCCCTACCTCGACCCCGAGGCGACGATCCCGCTCTGCCGTCGTCACCATGCCACCGAGACGGCCCTGTGGCGCGAGCCGGAGGTGGGACTGGACGCGATCGGAGACCCGACGCTCGCTCGCGCCGCGCGCACCACCTGGATGCTCGGCCGCTTCGCCGACCTCGACCGCCCGGCGTCACCAGCCGTCCTTCGGTCGTTCCACCTGGTGCTCGTGCGCATCGCCGATAGCGTCGTGCGGCTGACCTCTCAGGAGGCGGCGTGATGACCCCGCGGCGCGTGAACGTCCATTGCGCCCCGCCACGCGGAGACGTCTCCCGATTCCGAGCAGAGCGGACCGCGCCTGCGGCCGAGCGCTTCGGCGAGCGTGCCGCAGTCGTTCTTGTGGCTTCGGCGGAGCGGGGTGCGGTCCCCGAGCGCTTCGGTCTCGGCGTCGCCCTCGCCGTCGTCGGACCGAGCCTCCTCGGCGCACAGCTCGTCGTCGACGACGACGTCAGTTCACGTGCGCCTGGGACCCTCGAAGCGCTGGCGCACTCGGCTGGGTCGGAGGCGCTGCCGACGCCCGGGGGCGCCCGGCCGCTCCGAGTCGTGACGCTCCGAGAGCTCTGCCACCCCTCCGAGGGGCTTCTCATCCGGCGGACCTATCGCGGCGGGGGCTGGCTCGTGACCGCGGACGAGGGTCGCTCGCTCGGCCTGCTGGCCGAGTGGTGGGCGCCCGCACGTGGGCGGTTCAACGGCGGCTTCTCGCTCGGGCTGCCCGGCTGCGGGAAGCACACGACCTGGACCGATGCCAAAGGCCGGACCTGCTCGGGCTGGCGAGCCGACCTGCACACCCCTCCCATCCGGGTGAAGGCGATGGGCGACCACGGCCTGTGGGCCGAGTACGTCCGAGCCGGCAGGGGTGGCCGGACGCTTAAGAA
>JAJYMD010000028.1 GCA_021787255.1 Actinomycetes bacterium
GCCTGCGGGACCTGAGTGTCGAGATCGCCGATACCACAAACCCCGACTATCGCGACAAGCTCCGAGCCCGACGCGACCGGCTCACCGAGGTGGACGACGCCCTTCGAGCTGCGCTCGGCGCCTAGCGCCCCACGAGCCGACTGAGCCTCGTCGAGCCAGGGCTCAGTCGGTCCGCCGGAAGCCGCTCAGGGCGAGCGCCAGGAAGACGAGCGCCAGTGCCGCGACGATGCCGAGCTCGGCCCCCATCGGCAGCGTCGTGCCGAACAGGCTGACGCCGACGGGGAACCGGGCAGCCGCCTGGGGTGTGAGGTGCTGGGCAGCCTGCACGACATGGCGGACCGGGTCGACTGCGTAGGTGAGCGGGTTCAGGCGGGTGATGACGGCCAGCCAGGTGGGCAGGCCCGAGAGCGGGAACAGCGCCCCCGACAGGAACAGCATCGGGAACAGCAGCAGCTGCATGACGACCGCGAACCCCTCCATGTTCTTGATGCGGCTGGCCACCGCGATCCCGAACGCCGTGAGCGTGAGCGCCATCAGCAGCTCGCAGCCGATCACCGCGAGCACGACCCCGGCGGTGAGCCGCACGCCGACGAGGGGTGCGAGCAGCAGCATGATGGTGCCCTGCACCGAGGCGATGGTCGCGCCGCCCAGGCACTTGCCCACGACCAGCGCCCAGCGGCCCACCGGCGCGACCAGCATCTCCCGGAGGAAGCCGAACTCCCGGTCCCAGACGATGGAGATGGCCGAGCCGATCGCGGTCGTGCTCACGGTCATCGCGACCACGCCGGGGAGGACGAACTTCGTGAAGCCGAAGCCGTGGATGGTGGGCGTGAGCGTGCTCATCCCGTACCCGAGCACGAAGAGGAACACGAAGGGCTGGATGAAACCGGAGAAGATCCTCGACCGGGTGCGCTCGAACCGGATCAGCTCCCGCTCCCAGACCATCCCGACCGTGCGCAGCTCTTCGCCCAGACTGGGAGGCTGGTCCACGACGGACATCGCTTCGGCGCGGACGGTCACGGCGGTCACGGCGGTCACCTACCTTCTTCGGGCCCGGAAGGCACGGGCACGCGTCGACACCGCGCTCTCCGCGCTCTCGTCGCGGATCTGGCGGCCCGTGTAGTGGAGGAAGACGTCGTCGAGGGTCGGGCGGTGCACGTGGACGTTGTGGACCGGCGTCCCGGCGACGTCGATGAGCTGGGCCACCTGGGACTCGCCGTTCGCGGTGAAGACGACGACGGCGTCCTTGGCCCGTCGCACCTGCCAACCGGCGGCTCGCAGCCGCTGCTCGGCCGTCTCGTCGTCGGAGGTGGCGAGCGCCACGGTGTCCTCGCCGACGCTGCGCCTGAGCGCGTCTGGGGTGTCGAGCGCCACGATCTGACCGTGGTCGATGATGGCGACCCGCCCGGCATGGTCCGCCTCGTCCATGTAGTGGGTGGTGAGGAAGACGGTGACGCCCTCCTCGTCGCGCATGCGCAGGATGTCGTCCCAGATGAGCGCGCGCGTCTGGGGGTCGAGCCCGACGGTGGGCTCGTCCAGGAAGAGCACCGCCGGGGTGTGCAGCATCGCCCGGGCGATCTCGAGACGCCGGGCCATGCCGCCGGAGAAGGTGGAGACGACGTCCCGGCGCCGGTCGCTGAGCGCCACGAGCTCGAGGACTCGGGCGATCCGCTCGGGGGCGTGCTTGGCGGGGACGTGGTAGAGCACCGCGTGGAAGCGGAGGTTCTCCTCGGCGGTCAAGTGGTCGTCGAGCGTCTGCTCCTGGAAGACGAGGCCGATGTGCCGGCGCACCGCCTCCGGCTGGCGCGCCACGTCGAAGCCGGCGACGCTCGCAGCGCCGCCGCTCGGGCGCAGGAGCGTGCACAGCATGCTGATGGTCGTGGACTTCCCCGCACCGTTCGGACCGAGGAACGCGAAGATCTCGCCGGCCGCGACGCTGAAGGACACCTCGCGCACCGCCTGGAGGTCGCCGTAGCGCTTGGACAGGGCCCGAGTCTCGACGGCCAAGCCCGCGGCCTCGGGCTCCGGCGCGCCCGCTGGCCGCTCGGAAGTCGCTTCGAGCTGGGCCACCGTCTGGGCTCCCTCCTGTTGGATCCGTCTCGGGCCTGCGCGGGCGTCCAGCCCCTCCCTGGGAGGAGGCTGGTCGCCTGACTGGACGAGGTTGGTGCACGCGTCGGCGCCGGAGTAGGGCCGATGGTCATCGACCGGCGGCGGCACCCCTCGCGTGGGGATGGCACCGGAGGCCCGACGAGGCGATCGACAGCGCGGCTCGGCAGGCGCCGGCGAGTGCCAGACTGACGCGACGCATCCACCTGCCGACCCGACGCCCATCCACCTGCGGGCCCGGCTGCCACCGCCGGCACGGGGCCGAGGAGGCCCGGGGCCGAGGAGGCCCGACGCCGAGGAGGCCCGGGGCCGAGGAGGCCCGACGCCGAGGAGGCCCGACGCCGATCTCTCACCGCCCGACCCCTGCGCTCGACGACTCCGACGACGGGTTCGTCCTCAGCCTCTCATGCCCGGACCGCCCGGGGATCGTCTTCGCGGTCTCCCGGTACCTCGTGGAGCACGACTTCACGATCGTCGAGAGCCAGCAGTTCGGCGACCGGGACTCGGGGCTGTTCTTCATGCGGATCGAATTCGCCCCGGTGGAGGTGGCCCCAGGCTCCGCCGGGCGGCCAGCTGGTCAGGTGGCTTCGCTCGAAGGTCTTCGAGCCTCCTTCGCGCCGGTGGCAGAGCCGTTCTCGATGGTCTGGCACCTGGAACGCAGGTCCGCCAGACAACGGCTCCTCATCATGGTGAGCAAGCTGGGCCACTGCCTGAACGACCTGCTGTTCCGCGCCAGCACCGGATGGCTCGACGTCGACGTCGTGGCCGTCGTCAGCAACCACCCTGATCTCGGTGACATGGCGCGCGGCTACGGGGCCCCGTTCCATCACCTCCCGGTCACCCCGGACACGAAGCCCGAGGCCGAGGCGCGTCTGATGGAGCTCGTGGAGACGCTCGAGGTGGACCTCGTCGTGCTCGCCCGCTACATGCAGGTCCTCTCGAGCGACGTGTGCTCTCGGCTGGAGGCACGGGCCATCAACATCCACCACTCGATGCTGCCGAGCTTCAAAGGGCCCCAGCCCTACGAGCAGGCCCACGCACATGGCGTGAAGGTCATCGGCGCGACGGCTCACTACGTCACGCCCGACCTCGACGAAGGTCCGATCATCGAGCAGGCGACCGCGCGGATCGACCACAGCATGTCCGCGGCCGACGCGGCTGCCGTCGGCCGCGACACGGAGTGCCTCGCTCTGGCGCGCGCGGTGCGGTGGCACACGCAGCGGCGAGTCTTCGTCGACGGGCGTCGGACCGTCGTGTTCCGCTGATCCTCGCTTGATCCTCGCTCGGCGCAGCCTTGCCGCGCAGGCTATGTCGAAGAGCCGTACCGGATCGGCACCCGGAGCTGCTCCGACCTCGCCCACCTCGTCGCCACGAGCCTCCACACCTCCAGCTCGCTGCCGGAGGACGCGAGCGCGACGATCTCGCCTGTCCCCTCGACGACGGCCTGGGTCCCGGCGGGCGGGCGCGCCAGCACCTTCCAAGCTGGCAGCCGGCGTGCGCCGGCGTGCGCGGCCGCGGCCTCGAGGACGAGGACGGCGGTCGCCCGCGAGCCGCTGCCGACGACGACGCCGGCCACGTGGCCCCCTTCCTCGTCGCTCGAGAGCAGCTGCCCGTCGATGCGCACGGGCTCGGACACCGACCACGAGCGCGCACCGGCGGCCCGGGACATGGCGAGCAGCGAGACGCCCCGTGCCGACGGCCCGCTCGCCTCGACGAGCGCTCCGGTCCCCGAGCCGCCGGCGGTGACCCGGAGCACCTCCTCGCGGGCAGCCGCCGCGCCTTTTGGCAGCGAGCGGGGCGAGGGACCGACCAGCCGCCACGACCCGCCGGTGTCTTGGAACAGCCCGACGACGCCCGGGTGCGTGCAGGCCGCGCCGAGCAGCGGGCCACCCGCGGCGACCCCGACCGCGTCCAGCGCGGAGACCCCGCACGCCCTGCCTGCCGAGGTGGCCGCCAGCGCCGACGTCGTCACGACCTTGGTCCAGGCTGTGAGCGTCCCCTCTGCGCGCAGGAGCGTCCCGTGGCCCGATCGCACGAGCGCGTACGCCGCGCCCGCCGGCCCCGTCGCCACGGCGTCCGCGACGTCCGCCAGCCCCGAGGGCAGCAGGCCGGAGCTCCAGGTCCTGCCGGCGTCGGCGGTGCGCGCGAGCGGGGAGAACCGCAGGAGGTCCGTCGGCTGGATCCCGACCGTCACGGGCCCGCGCGCGCTCGAGCCGGCGGCCACCGAGATGCCGCCGTTGGTCGCGACGCCCGGGGGGGTGACCAACCTCCAGCGCTGCGCGCCGGCAGGTCGGAACAGCACCTGCCAGAACGTGTTGTGGGGATGACCGAGGTGGCCCATCGGGACCACCGCCCAGGAACCCTGCGCGTCGGTCCACGCCTGCGCGAGCCCCGCGCTCTGAAGCTGGCCGGCGGCCGCACCATTGCGCCGTGCCGAGACCGTCCGCGCGGCGGCCGCACCCGACGCGGGAGCCCGAGCCGCGACCAGCGCGCCCAGGCCGCAGCACGCGGCCAGCATCCAACGCCCAGCGGGCCTCACGCCGACAGCGTGGCGCGCAGCTCGTCGGCGACGAGGGCGGACATCGACGCGGAGGCCCTCGCTGTGTTGCCGGGGTTCGTCCCCAGCGCGGCGCGCAGCCTCCCGTCGGGATCGATGATGAACGCCACGAAGGAGTGGGCCACCATCGCGCCGGCCGGCAGGGTTGTCACCTGCACGCCGTAGGCGTCCCAGACGTGGGTCAGCTGCCGGAGGGACCCGGTCAGGTAGAGCCAGTTGGGCATCGTGGTGAGATGTTCCTGGCGGTCGAACGCCCGGGTCGCGGCGACCGAGTGGTACACGGGGTTCGCCGCCACTGCGACGAGCTCGGTCCGGCGCGCCTCGGCGCCGAGCATCCGGTCGGCGAGCGCGAAGCTGCGCGCGATGAGCGGGCATGTCAGCGAGCAGACTGGGTCGAGGAAGGTCAACGCCACGGCCTTGCCTCGAAGGCTCGCGAGCGAGACCCGCTCGCCGTCCTGGTCGGTCAGGGTGAACCCCGGGGCCAGCGCGTCGAGCGTGCCCGGAGACCCGTTGAGCGCCTCGGCCAGGATCGGGCTCGCGGTGGGGTCGAGCGACGCCGCGGCCATCGGCACCGCGCCGACGAGGACGACCGCGGCGCTGAACACCGCCAACCCGAGGCGACCGAGGACCGCCGGCGTGAAGACCTCCGGCAACCGGCGCAACCTGCCGCGGGCGACCTCGAGCGCGCCTGCGGGCACGAGCGCCGGCTCGCGTACCGACGAAGGTGCTCTGAGCAGC
>JAJYMD010000243.1 GCA_021787255.1 Actinomycetes bacterium
CAGAGGCGCAGCTGCCTCGCCCCGGGCCGCCTTCCCCGTGGCAGGGGCGGGCGAGCCGCACCCGCTCGGAACTGCGGGCTTCGGAACTGCGGGCTTCGGAACGCTGGCCGCAGCCTCGAACCAGAGCTCCTGCAGCGCGGGGTCGGCGAGGCCGCGCAGCACGCGGGCGAGCCGGGCCGGATCCTGCTGCCCTGCGAACAGGGCCGGGGTCCCGCTCGCCGCGGCGAGCGCGAGCCAGGCCTCCGCACCCGAGCGCACGGCGACGAGGACGGCGCGGGCGCCCGCCAGCCACGCGGCAGGGTCGGAGCCAGCACCGATCGCGAGCGAACCGGGGAGCTCCCTGGCTGCCCTCGCGCCGGGGGCGTCACCGAGGACGGCGACCGAGAAGCCCTCGAGCGCCCGGGTGATCGACGGGGCGATCACTTGCTGGAATTCTGCGCGTTCCTCGTCGGTGGAGGAACGGAAGTCTCCGGCGATGCAGATCCCCCGTCGATCGCGTTCGGAAAGGCCGTTCCGAGCCATCCACGCAGGGTCCAGACCGTTGGGATCGGCACCGAGAAGGACGCGAAGGACGTCAGATGTGGGTGGCCCCGACCCGGCGCCGGGTGCGTCGACGACGACCTCGGCCGCCGGGAGGAGCCGGCGGACCTGTGCGCGCAGTCCGGCTGCGTCGCGGGCGACCACCACCGCGTGGAAGGCGCGCTCGGCGCCGACTTCGGCGACCCGTCTTATGAGGGCGGCCGGATCGTCCTGGGCGACGCCCGAGACACAAGCTCCGCTCGCAGACAAGACGGCTGCGGTCCCGGCGACCGGCTCGGGGTGGACGACGACGACGTCGTGGCCGTGCCTCGCGAGCGCACCGGCGAGGGCCATCGTCCGGAGGCTCGCGACCGCGCGGTCGACGAGCAGGACCGAACGCGTCGACGAGGTGCTGGAGCCGCCCTTGCAGGTTGCTCGTTCCAACCGGCCGGCTGCTGGACCGCCCGTCCCCAGTCCGCCTGCGCCAGCGGCCACCGCGTCGCAGATCGAGCCGAAACGTCGCGCGAGCGACGGTGCGAGGTGCGCGACTCGGGCGCGTAGGGAGTCCACGTCGTGGGCACAGCAGATCGACAACGCGACGAAGGCCTGCTCACCTCGAGGGTCACCGAAGTGCTCGAACGCGAGGGCCGCGGCAAGGAGCCTGTCCGCCGGATCGCGCGCCGCGTCCGCGGACGAGGCCACGAGCGGGCACGCGAAGCCGAGCCCACCGGCTCGCAGGCGATCGGACCACGCCGTTCGACGCTCGAGCCGAAGGCGGTTCGAGACCTTGACGGCGGTGGCGAGCACGGCCCTCGAGGGCGCGACCTCGTGCCAGGCCTCGAGCGTGCGGTCAGCGAGCTCCGGGTCGGACCCGACGAGCTGGCTCAGGAAGAGGACCGCGCGCGCCTGTGGCACCGCACGGGGGATCTCCGCCAGCGCTCTCCCGGAGCGTTCGAGGCAGCGTGCCAGCGTCTCCACGGAGGCATCCATCGTGCCGCTCAGGGCAAGGCCGTCGAGCAGGACGTCGGCCGCCTCGGCGTCGCGCCCGAGCCCGATCAGCGCGCCGGCTCGGTACGCGGCGAGCGCGGCGGCGTCGTGCTCGAAACCCTCGTCGTCGGTCCCGACGCGCACGCGAGCGAACGCGCGCAGCGCCTCTTCGAACCGGCCCTCGAGCAGCAACACCCGGCCCTCTTGGAGATCGGCGGCGCTCTGGACGACGAGCGTCGCACGCAGGCGCGCGATCTCCTCCATCGCCTCGTCGAAGCGGCCCATCCCGACGAGCGCTTCGATGGCCGCTCCCCGTGCGAGGCGCGCGACGCCGCGCGTGGGACGTGCTCGAAGCGCGGCACGGCAGCAGGCGAGCCCGTCTTCGTAGCGCTGCTCGAGGACGTAGGAGCGGGCCAGGCTCACGAGGCGCGTGGCCTTCGGCAGCTTCGAGGGTCCGAGGAGGTCGCGGATCGCGATCGTCGTATTGCGCCCTGGCTTCCCTCTTCCCGAGATCGCGGACGAGAGGTAGCCCCAGTGGGTGATCCGGACGCCTTCGATGATCCCGGAGACGAGCTGCTCGGTCCCGGCCCGGGCGATCACCTGCTCGTGGAGACGACCGACCCATTGCCCGTACGCACGGCGGAAGAGCCGGCACGCCGGATGGCTACGAGCGGTCGCCACCTCCGTCCCGCGGACGTCGTCGACCATGACGAGCCCGCTCTCCAGGGTAGCCGGGGCGTCGGCGAGCCTCCGACGGAGGGCCGAGGGGTCCGGTGCGGCCAGCTCCTCGTCCGCGTCGATCCACAGCACCCACTGGCCGCTGCAGTGCGCGAGCGCGTCATTGCGTGCCCGGCCGAAGTCCTCGTCCCAGTGGCCGCCGACCACCGTTGCGCCAGCGGAGCGGGCGATCTCCTGGGTGTCGTCGACGGACCCGGTGTCATAGACGAGGACCTCGTCGGCGAGCGCGCGCAAGGAGTCCAGGCATCGTCCGATGTTCGCGTGCTCGTCGCGCGCGATGAGGCACGCGCTGACCAGCGGCCTCGACTCTGGGCCGCAGGGTCCCTGATGGCGAGGGCCCCAGGGGTGCGGACCACCCGCGTGATGCAGGTACGAGGCCTCCGCGACGACCAGGCGCCCGCGGGCTCGCGCCCGCCGCGCGAGCGCGCCGATCGGGGAGCACCCGCCCTGCGCCGCCTCTTCGAGGAGGAAGCCGAAGCCTCCCGCACACTCGAAGACCTCGCGCTCGAGGGCGAGCGCCGCCCCATCGAGCCAGCGTGCGTCGGTGATTGCCGCGCGCGTTGCCGCGCGCGCGGCCACCAGCTTCCGAAGGACGGCGGTCTCCTGCGGCCGGTACGGCACTCCGACCAACAGGTCGTCTCCGGCCGAGATGTTCGTGCGGGGCGCGGCTGCGGCCACTCCGGGCGCACGTGCTGCGACCACCAACGGATCCAACCAGGCGCCGACAGGCGTAGCGCGCTCGTCGACGAGGACGACCACCTCGCCGAGACGAGGTAGATGTGTCGATCGGGAGAGCCCGTTCGTGGCGACGCTGCGCCAGCCGGCGAGCGCGCGCGGGACCGTGCCGGGCGCGACGGCCACAACGTCGTCGCCGGGCCGCAGCGTCCTCGCAAGGCGTGAGAGAAATGCTGGCGTCGCCTCTTGACGACGAGCAGCGAGCACCACCATCGTCACGGGTCGCCTGCGCATGGACTTCCTCTCCGCCCCGGCTCACGTGCGCCTCCTGCGCGCCGAGGTGCAAGGTCCATCGGCACGCGTGCACTCCCGGTCAAGGGGCATGCGTGCCGAGGCTTCGGCGAGAAACCGCTCAGGCACGGGGCCAGTCGGTCCGATACTCCTCGTGTCCCGCTTCGGCGGGGAAGTGCGCGGCGGCAACGGGTGCGCACAGAGGCGTGCCCGTCTGCTCTCGATCCCGACAAGGAGGAAACACGGATGTCTTCTTCTCTCGTAGTCGACACGAACATGTCGGCCCTGCAGGCCCTGAACGACCTGAACGCGACCGACAACGCGATGACCACAGCCATCAACAAGCTGTCTTCTGGCCTGCAGATCGCGAACGCTGCCACAGGACCAGCGCAGTACGTGGTCTCCCAGGCGCTGGAGTCCCAGGCCAACGGGTACGAGACCGCCATCAACAACGCCCAGGACGGGGTCTCGCTCATCCAGACCGCCTCGGGCGCGCTCTCTCAGATCTCGTCGATCCTCCAGACGATGGACCAGCTGGCCCTCACCTCTGCGAACGGCGCGACCTCGACATCGACGGCGTTGGCCGCGAACCAGTCGGAGTTCACAGACCTGATGAAGTCGATCGACGAGATCGCAGGAACCACGACCTACGGGACGACCAACCTGCTCATCGGCACAAAGTCGGCTACGCACCCCTATACGACCGCTTGGTCGGGAACACTCCAGGTCGGCGCGTTCGACCTGACAAACCAGCGCATCAAGCTGAGCATCACAGCGGTCACATCGGAGGCCCTGGGCCTCACCGGAGGTCCGGCGACCGTGACGGGTGCAGCGATCGCGACAGGCAAGGTCACCTTGACGGCCGCAGCGACATTGAAGTTCAGCGTCGACACAGGCGCCCACGTGTTCGCCGTGAAGTTCACAGCGGGCACCTACACCGTGACACAGATCGTCACAAAGATCAACAGCGACGCCACAGTGAAGAGCTACGTCGTCGCCTCCACGGCGACACACAAGCTGACGCTCTCGACCGTCCAGACGGGAACGGGCGCCCAGCTGACGGTCACAGCGGAGGCGTCCTTCGGGTTCACAGCCGCGAAGAGCGCGACGGGAACAAACACCGTGTCCACCTCCATCGCGACGGCAGCCGAGGCGCAGCATGCGATCAAGGTGGTCCAGGCGGCGCTCTCGAAGGTGGACAGCGTGGCATCCAGCGTGGGCGCGACCCAGAACGAGCTGAACGCGATCGTCGCGAACCTGACCGTCGGCCAGCAGAACCTCAGCGCGGCGAACAGCCAGCTGGTCGACGTGAACATGGCTCAGGAGATGACCACGTTCTCGACCGAGCAGATCCTGATGCAGACCGGCGTCGCGATGCTCGCCCAGGCGCAGCAGGCGCCGTCTCTGGTGGAGAAGCTGGTCTGAGCGGTCGGCGGCTCGGCCCCTCGCAGCTTCGCCGCACGCGGATCGCCCGGCCAGGGCCCAGCCGGCCGGGCGGTCCCTCCGGTCGCCTCGTGGCCGTAGAGGAGTAGAGGAGATGGCGCGCCACGCCGCCGCAGCCGGCCGGGCCTTTCGGAAAGGAGGTGGGAGATGACCACCGCCGTGAGCGGCGTGTCCGGCCCTGGGATCAGCTTCAGCGGCATCGAGTCGGGGATCACAACCGCCCAAGTCGTGAGCGCGCTACTGGGCGCGTACCAGGTCCCGGTCACCGACCTGGAAGACGAGCAGGCGACGCTCCGGGGGGAGGTCGGCGACTACCGGGCGCTCTCCACGGCCTTCCAGTCCGTGCTGAACGCCGCCCAGAGCCTGTCGACGGGGTCTGCATGGGACCTCGCGAAGGCCGTCTCATCGGACACGTCGGTCGCGACGGCGACCGCCGGTGCAGGCGCGCAGACCGGCTCGCTCACCTTCACCGTCAAGCAGCTCGCCCAGGCGAACGTGCTCGCCTCGACGTCGGGGGTCTCCTCGCAAGGCGAAATCGTCACGAGCAGCGCCTCCATGCTCGTCGCGACCGGTGCGCCGTCGATCGGCTTTGCGACACTCGCCGCCGGTCCGACGCTCGCGCTCGGCTCCTATACGATCAAGGTCACCCAGTCGTCCACCGCCGCGCGGATCTCCGGCGCTGGGGCGCTTGCGAC
>JAJYMD010000451.1 GCA_021787255.1 Actinomycetes bacterium
AACGAGAGCGTCAGCGGCATCTCGAAGTCCATCAGCGACTCCGGAGCCGCGCTCCAACGGGCGCAGGACAAGATCGCGACCATGCAGTCGCGTGCCCAGGCGACCGACGAGCTGCTCGAGTCGGGCGTCCTGGAGGACGTCGGCGGCGCCACCGACGACATCCAAAAGGAGCTCGACGAGCTGGGTGCGAAGTCCGACGTCGACGCCGAGCTCGCCGCGTTGAAGGCGAAGGTGGGTTCGCCCGAGACGGCGGGCGCGCTCGCATCGGGCGCCGAGTCCGCGCCGGCACCGCCTGCCGGCTCCCCGCAGTAGCGGCTCCTCGCAGTAGGGATCCGTCCGCGGGCTCCGCAGCGCTCCGGCCGGACGAGGTCAGCGCTCGCCGAGCTTGTCCGAGCGGTGCCTGTGCTGGAGGCGCCGGCTGATGAGGCGCCGGCGGGCCTGGATCTCCCGGTGGGTCAGGTGCTCCACCTCCGCGCCGAGCCCAAATGCGCTGCGGACTCCGTCGAGCTCCACGGCGCCGAGCGCTGTCGGGGCGACGCCGAGGTCGCGCGCGATCCGCTCGCCGTGGCGCGCCTGGAGATGCGTGAGGATGGCGACAATCTGCGCGAGCACGTCGACGTCGGGCGCCATGGTGGCCATCGAGTTGTCGATGAAGAGCATGTCCTTCACGAAGAGCATGAGCGCCTTGGGCATTCGGGCGCCGTAGCCGAGCAGCGACTTGGTCATCTCTCGGATCTCGTTGGTCAGCTGCTCGGCGTCCATGGTGGTCGGGTCCACCACGGGCTGGTCCAGGTGGAGATCGGCGATGACCGCTTCCACGTCGACGTCGTCTGGCAGGGCGCCGAGCTCGCGCATCGCGGCCACCTGGGCCCTCACGTCGTGGGTCGCCGTCGACATGACGAGCCGCAGGAGCCCGCGGCGCCCTCGCTCGTCCAGCCGGCCGGTGATGCCGAAGTCGAGGAGCGCGACGCGGCCGTCCGGGCAGACGAGGAGATTGCCGGCGTGGAGGTCACCGTGGAACACGCCGAAGAGCACGAGGCCCTCCAAGAAGGCGATCAACGCTGCCATCAGCACCGCAGCGGTGTCTATCCCGGCCGACCGCATCGTCTCGGCGTCGCCCCAGGCGTAGCCGTGGAGCCGCTCCATCACGAGCACGCGGCGGGTGACGAGCCTGGGGTGCGGGCGCGGGACGACGAGCGCTCGTCTGGCGCCCGCCGGCGCGGTGAGAGCGAGGACCTGCGCGACGTCGAGCATGTTCTCCGCCTCGAGCCGGAAGTCGAGCTCCTCGCCGATCGTCTCCGCGAAGAGGTCGATGAGCGCCGGCGGGTTGGCGAGCGCGGCGACGGGGATGCGCCCGACCAGTAGCGGGGCGAGCCATGCCATGACCGCGAGGTCGCGGCGAACCTGGCGGTCGATCTCCCGCCGCTGGACCTTGACCACCACCTCCTCGCCGGTGACGAGCCGGGCGGCGTGCACCTGTGCGATCGACGCGGCGGCGATCGGGACGTCTTCGAAGGAGGAGAAGACTGTCTCGAGCGGTCGGCCGAGCTCCGACTCGACCGTCTGGCGGACGGTGTCGAAGCTCTCCGAGGGAACCTGGTCGCGACAGAGGCGGAACTCGCCGACGAGCTCCTCGGGGAAGACACCTTCCCCCGCAGAGAGGATTTGGCCGAGCTTGATGTAGGTGGGACCGAGCCGCTCGAAGGCGATCCGGAGCCTGCGCGAGAGGCCGCGCCGCGACCGGCTCCTGCCTCGGCGACGGTCCGCGAGGTACCAGGCGCCGAGCGCGGGGACCAGGACCGCGGCCACCCGCAGCGCGGCAGCCCCCGGCGGCAGGACGCGGGGGCGGGCCAGTGCGAGGGTGCGTGCCGCGGTTGCCGCACGGAGCGGCCCAAGGCCGCCGCGCCACTCGAGGGCCGCGGGGTCGATCACCCACGGCGGATCGTCGGAGAACGCTCCCCACTCGAGGTCGGTCGGCTGCGCCACCGAGCCGACGATACGGGCTGGTGCCCGCACTCTGTGCCGACGAGGCGGGCGGCGCTCGCGCTCTGTGCCGACGAGGCGGGCGGCGCCGCGCTCTGTGCGCTGCCTAGTGTCGAGGGGTGCGGTTCTCAGCGGAGCACCGGTTCCCGGCGGGGCGCGCGGCCGTTGCCGCAGTCCTCGGCGATCCGGACTTCTACCGGACGCTCGCGCTCCCCGACCTCCGCCTGATCGACCTCCGCCTGCTCGACGAGAGGGAGCCCTCTGGCGCGATGGACCTCGGTGCCGCCCCTGGTGGACCGGGCGCGAGTCGCGAGCACGGGTTCGTGGTGCGCTACGAGTTCACGGGGACACTCGAGCCGATTGCGCGCCGCCTGCTCGGAGGCTCCCGGCTGACCTGGACCCAGGAGCTGCACGTGCGCGGGGAGAGCGGGGGATCGCTGAGCTTCGCCGCCGAGGCGAACCCCCGCCTTCTTCGCGGCCGAGCCGACTACGCGTTGGTCGCACGGGGCAGCAATACGATCCGCCACCTGGACGGTGAGCTGGTCGTGGCGGTGCCGTTCGTCGGTGCCATGGCGGAGCGACGGATCGTGGCGGGGGTGCTGCACCGCCTGGACGTCGAGGCGGCAGCGGTCCGGGAGCACCTCGAGTGCTCGTGAGGGTCATCGTTTCGTAATGTGTCTGGATGATGGCGAGTCTGGCGCGTCGCGATCGACAGCACATGCAACCGACAAACACACCTCTTGAGCAGGAAGGATCCTCCTCGGACCTCCCTGTCTGCGCTGGATGTCCCGACACCGCGTGCGTTAGGCAGAGAAGTATGTTACGTTTCCGCGACGCCTTGTTGCGAGAGCGCAACGGCAATGCCACAGAGTGGCGATCGAGACCAGCGAATTGAGAGTTGAGAGAGGAGTGCCGATGACGGAACGTTTCAAGGCCCTGCGACGGCTGGCGGTCGGGCTGGCCACGCTCGGGATGGTGTCATTGGGTGCGGTCGTGGTCGCGGCCCCCCAGAGCGGTGCGCTGACAAAGACAGTCGTCACCTTCGCGGAAGGTCCCGGCGCGTCGCCCAACTACATCTTCCCGTTCACCACATTGGCGCACTTCAGTGTGGCGAACCTCTCGCAGTTCCAAGAGTTCATGTACCGGCCGATGTACTGGTTCGGGAAGGGCGCGACGCCGACAGTGAACCCGAAGCTGTCGCTCGCGAAGATGCCCAAGGCCTCCAACGGGAACAAGACATTCACGATCACCCTCAAGACATACAAGTGGTCCGACGGTGAGAAGGTCACCTCGACAGACGTCCTCTTCTGGATGAACATCTGGCACGCCAAGCCGACAGGCTTCGCGGGATGGTTCCCCGGCGGCCTCTCCATGCCGACAAGCGTGAAGGCCATCAAGATCACAAGCCCGACCACCTTCACGCTCAGCTTCAAGCGCTCGTTCAACCCCCACTGGCTGCTCTACAACGAGCTCTCGGAGATCACCCCGATGCCGAAGGCCTGGACACGGACGTCGCTCACCGCGGCCCCGGGGTCGGCCGGCTGCTTCAACGCACCGTTCGGCACCAACGACACGGCGTGCAAGGCCGTCTACATCTTCTTGTCGGAGCAGTCCGGCTACAACCCCACAAAGCCGACAACAAAGATCAACGCGCTGCCGACCTACGCCACGAGCCCCTTGTGGTCGGTCGTCGACGGGCCCTGGAAGCTCCACTCCTTCGGTGCCACACAGCCGGCGGTCTTGGAGCCCAACCCGACATACTCGGGACCCAACAAGCCCAAGATCAAAGAGTTCATCGAGAAGCCGTTCACGACAGCCTCGGCGGAGTTCAACGCCGTCGCCACCGGCACAATCGACTGGGGGGCCCTCCCGCCGACAGACGTGACCACCAACGCGACCTCGCCGACGAAGCCGTCCCAGACACTCAAGCCGGGGAAGAACAACCCGCGCCTTGCCTCGTCGTACACGATCGTCCCGGTCTACCGCTGGGGCATCAACTACTTCCCGGAGAACTTCAACTCGACGGGTGACACAGGCAACGCCGGGCCGATCTTCCGCCAGCTGTACTTCCGCCAGGCGCTCCAGGAGCTGCTGACACAGACCGCCTACATCAGCCACTTCTTCAAGGGCTACGGCGTCCCGTCCTACGGGCCGGTCCCGGTCTGGCCGCACAACTCCTTCGCCTCCAAGTACGAGGAGAAGAACCCCTACCCCTACAGCCCCTCCAAGGCCAAGGCGCTGCTCAAGTCCCACGGGTGGAAGGTCGTGCCCAACGGGACGAGCACCTGCGTCAAGCCGGGCAGCGGCCCGCACGACTGCGGGGCGGGGATCAAGAAGGGCGCCAAGCTCCAGTTCACACTCCAGTACACCTCTGGGACAAAGAGCGAAGCGGCGCTCATGAACGCCGAGCGTGGCTCGTGGCTGTCGGCCGGGATCAAGATGAACCTGTCCTCTGCCACCTTCGACACGGTCATCGGCAACGCGGTCCCCTGCCACGTGAAGCCCGGGACAAGCAAGACATGCAAGTGGGAGATGGAGAACTGGGGCGGCGGCTGGATCTACGCCCCCGACTACTACCCCTCGGGGACAGAGCTCTTCGAGACCGGCGCGTCGTCGAACTCCGGTGACTTCCACACAAAGACCAACGACAGGCTCATCGCCCAGACCGAGGTCGGGACGGCGACGCTCACGAAGTACGAGAACCTCGTCACCAAGAAGCTTGCGGTGATCTGGCAGCCCGAGATCGTGACAGCGGTCGAGCTGCACAAGGGGCTGCACCACCCGCCCCTCAGCCCGCTCGACGACACGACACCTGCGACAGTGTTCTGGAAGTAGCTGGTCGGGTGCCCGGGCACGTGCATCGCAGGTAGCAAGACCTGACGGCATGCGGGCCTACCCTCCTTGGGGGGTAGGCCCGCTCTGCTCCTGTCCTTTTCGGGGCGGGAGCCTCGATCTGGAGGCGGGAGTGCAGCGTCCAACGGGGGTACTCGGCAAAGACGAACGGCCGTGCCGATAGGCGCGGCTGCGGTCCTGGTGGCAAAGTAGGGGGCAATGGTCGGCTATCTGGCGAGACGCTTCCTGCAGGCGATCGTCGTCGTGCTCGGCGTCGTGCTGATCGTCTTCCTCCTCTCGCGCATGATCCCCGGCGGGGAGGCGCGGGCGGTGCTCGGCGAGCGTGCGAGCCCCCAGGCGATCGCACGGTTCAACCGGGTGCAGGGGTTCGACCAGCCGATCTGGCTGCAGTTCTGGCACTACGTCATCGGGCTGCCGCAGCTGAAGCTCGGCTACTCCTACAAGTTCACCCAGCCGGTGTGGAGCATCATCTCGACCCGCCTCCCGAAGACGTTGGTGCTTGTCGGGA
>JAJYMD010000233.1 GCA_021787255.1 Actinomycetes bacterium
CCCGCGCACAGTGCGTCCCGCCGGAGCTCGTAGGCGTGCCGCAGCTCTTCGGGGTAGTCGGGCGCTTCACGCATGGCGACGATGGCGGCGATCTGGATCGGCTGGAACGTCCCGTAGTCGAGGTAGCTCTTCAGCTTCGTGAGGGCCTGGACGATCTCGGCGTTGCCGACGAGAAAGCCGACGCGCCATCCGGCCATCGAGAAGGACTTGGTCAAGGTGTACAGCTCGACCGCGACGTCCTTCGCGCCGGGCACCTGCAGGATCGAGGGCGGACGGTACCCGTCGAAGCCGAGGTCCGCGTAGGCGAAGTCGTGGACGACCACGACCCCGTGGGCCCTCGCGAAGCCGACGAGCCGTTCCATGAACCGAAGGTCGACACAGGCGGTCGTCGGGTTGTGCGGGAAGGAGACCACGACGACTCGGGGCTTCGGCCACGTCGCCTCCCAGGTCTCGACGAGGGCAGCGAAGAACCCCTCGCCGGGCCCGTCGCTGCTGCCCGTGGCTCCGACCCCTCCCGCTCCGGCCATGGGGACCTGGCGGACGTCGGCCCCGGCGAAGAGCGGTGCGTAGATGTGGATCGGGTACGACGGAGAGGGGACCAGGGCGGAGTCCCCGGGCGACACGAGCACCCACATCACGTGCGACAGCCCCTCTTTGGCGCCGATCGTCGTCACGACCTCCGAGTCGGGATCCAGCTCCACCCCCCAGTTGCGCCGGTAGAGCTCGCAGACCGCCTGGCGGAGGTGCGGGATCCCCCGAGAGGCGGAGTAGCGGTGGTTGCGCGGGTTGTGCGCTGCTTGCGAAAGCTTCTCCACGGCGACCGTCGGCGACGGCAGATCGGGGTTCCCGAAGCCGAAGTCCACCACGTCGGCACCCCGCCGACGCGCATTCTCTTTCAGGAGGTTCATCTCGGAGAACACGTACGGCGGCAGGTCGTTGATCCGTCGGAGCTCCATGCGCAACGGTAGCCTGTCGAGCGCAACGACCGCTCCCGGAGGGCCGCCACCCGGTCCCTGTGACGCTCGACGCCGTGCTGAACGGCGCAGGGCTCGCCTGACCGGCAGCTGGCGACGGCCCGGACGACGCGCTCTACGACGGGGGCGTCGACGCCTCGGCGGCGGCCAACGCCGACCCGCGGCTCGATGGGCTCCGCCCCGGCGCCGACGGCCGCGCCCGGCTCCCCGACGTCGCAGGCTCGCAGGGCAGGCTCGCTCGGACCTCGGTGCCGCGTCCGGGCGCGGCGCGCACCTCGAACCGGCCGCCGAGCAGGCCCGCTCGCTCGGACATCCCCACGAGGCCGAGGTGCGCGCCCGAGCCCTCGCTGCCGCCGTCTCCGGCGTCGAAGCCCCTGCCGTCGTCTGCCACGCTGAGGTCGAGCAGCTCGTCGCTGAAGGCGACGCCGACCCGCACCGCACGAGCACGGGCGTGGCGGACGGCGTTGTGCACCGCCTCTTGGACGATGCGGAACGCTCCGAGCTCCACGTCGGGCGCGAGACGGCGGACGACCCCGGTCACCTCGAGCACGACGGGAAGGCCGCTGTCGTCCTCGATCTCGGCGAGGAAGCCCGACAGCGCCGGCACGAGGCCGAGCTGGTCGAGCGCCGGGGGACGCAGGTCCCTCGCGAGGTTCCGCAGCCGGGTCGCGGCCTCGATGGAGCGGACCCGCGCGTCGTCGAGGCTCGCCGCGACCGAGGGAGGGACGCCGGCGGACTCGGCCAGGACCTCGAGCTTCCTCGCCAGGTGCAAGAAGAGCTGCAGGGGCTCGTCGTGCAGCTCGCGGGCGAGGCGTCGGCGTTGCTCCTCTTCGGCCGCGACCATGAGCGCACGCTGGCGCGCGGCGCGACGGCTCTCGCTGCGCTCCTTGGTCACGTCTTCGAAGACGAGCTGCGCCGCTGCGCCGCCGTCCTCGGGCAGCTCTGCGAAACCGACCCGGTAGTCGTGACCGTCTCGCAAGGTGACGACCCGGCCGTCCAGCGTCTCGAGCCCGCCGGCCTCTCCCACGAGCACGTCCGCTGGCGCGCCGACCGCCCCGTCTCCAAAGAGCGCCGTCGCGGTCGGATTGGCGGCGCGCACCGTCCCTCGGGAGTCCAGCACGAGGATCGGTGCGCGGTTCGCCTCGAAGAGCTGGCGGTAGCCGGCTTCAGCGTTCGCGCGCCTGAGCGTGGCCTGCTCGACGCGCGCGTGCGCCTGGCGCTCCGCCTCGATCCTCTGGCCGAAGAACAGCGCCACGGCGTCGACGAGCACCAGGTTGACGACGTCGGAGGGCGCGTGACCCTGGTCGCGCGGGAGGAGGAGGTCGGGCAGCCACAGCAGGGTCGCCCACGCCGCGGTAGCGGCCGAGCCGGTCAGGCCGTAGCGCATGGCCGCGTAGCCGACCGGCACGATCAGCAGCGCGACCGGGATGCCGGTGGGGAAGGCGCCCCCCAGCGACGAGGAGCGAAGGTCGACGAAGAGGTGGAGCCCGGCGAGCAGGACGACGACGGCTTGGATCGCCCAGAAGCGACGGTCGCGCAGCGGGGGGTGCACTGCGCGGACGACGACATCGGCCAGGCGGCCCGGGCGCTCGCCCAGACGTGCCGGAACCGCCTCAGGAGCCGAGGAGCTCGCCATCGTGGCCCGCTCCGCCGCGCCGGGAGCCCAGCGCGTAGGCGATGGCCTCCGTGCGCGACGCGACACCAAGCTTCGAGAGCACGCTCGAGACGTGGGACTCCACCGTCCGCAGGCCGAGCGCGAGCTCGGCTGCGATCTGCTTGTTCGACCGCCCTCGGGTGACGAGCGCGAGCACCTCCGCCTCCCGCGGCGTCAGCGCGTCCGGATCGTGGCGCTCGCGCAGCGCTCCCTGGCGCCTGCGGCCGAGCCTGGAGGACACCGCGCCGTCGAGGACGAAGACGCCGGCCGCGACCAGCCGGACGGCCTCGATGAGCTCCCGCCCGGACGCGGTCTTGAGCAGGTAGCCGCCGACACCGATCTCCAGGGCCTCCGCGACGTACGCATGATCGTCGTAGGCGCTCACGACGAGCACCCGGGTGGCCGGCCGGCGGCGCGCGAGCTCCCTCGCGAGCTCCAGGCCGCTCGCGCCCGGCAGGTTCACGTCGACGAGCGCGACGTCCGGGCCGAGCCGTTCGACGAGCTCTGCCCCTTCCTCGGCCGTCCCGCACGCGCCCACCACGTGGAGGTCTGCGGTCGCCTCGAGCAGCTGGGCCGTGCCCTCGCGCACGAGCGCGTGGTCCTCCACGATGAGGACACGGACGACCTTCCGGTCGGCCCGGAGCGCCTGCTCGCGCTGGCCGGCCTGCTCGGTCTGGAACGCCTGTTCGCGCTGGCCGGCCTGCTCGGTCTGGAACGCCTGCTCGGTCTGGAACGCCTGCTCGCGCTGGCCGGCCTGCTCGGCGCGGCGCTCGCCGCGCCGCGTGAAGACCGCGTCGGTGGTGCCACGGAGGTCCTCGGAGAGCCCCGCGCCAGCACGGAAGGGGGCTCCCGGTTCCCGGCGCGCGCCGGCAGGCGCACGCTGGAAAGGTGGAGTCGCTCCTGGAGGTGTGCGTGGCGGTGGCGGTCGCAGGTTCACTGGTCGCTGTCCTTCTCTACGGCGTCCTGTTCGCCCTCGCTGCCGCGGCGACCGCGAGCGCGCGGCGACACCCCGACCCGGTCGCGGCGTCGCTCGACCAATTCCTCAGCGAGGTGCTCGGCGAAGGGGCCGTCGGCAAGCCTTCGCAGGTGCGCGAGGCCGGCGCGCGCTCCGGAGACCGCTAGCACCCCGCAGGGCGGTCGCTCGACGTCGGGCGCGCCCTGGCCCGCTCGATCGACGAGCTCCGCGAGGGTCATGACCGACAGGGCGCGCCGGAACCGTGCGCTCGCCTCCGTCCACAGCTCCTGGACTCTGCTGCCGGACCGCTGGGAGGAGGCCGTCGAGCCGGCGACGCAGTGCAACCCCTCCCCCGCCTCGACCACGTCCAAGAGCCGAACCTCGCCAGGAGCACGCGCCAGGCGGTAGCCGCCGCCGACGCCCGAGATCGAGACGACCAGCCCCGACCGGACGAGATCGCCCAGCACCTGGGGCACGAACGCGCCCGGCACGCCCATCGCCTCGGACACCTCCCGGCGCGTCCGCACGCCACCGGAGCCGTACGCGTCGGCGAGGAACAACGCCGCCCGCACGACGTACCGGCCACGGCTCGAGAGCCCTAGGTCCACATCGAAAGTTTACTCTCTCACTTGACGTAGAGTCCAGAGCAAACTAGAGTAAAACATCAGTAGAGAACTACACGTACTCGGAGCAGCTCACGGGGAAGTAGGTCGGCCTCGGAGCGGCACCGACCGTCACCGACGCAAGGAGGGGCCGATGGCCGTCGACCTGCAGGACCGCAAGAGCATCGCCCCTTCCGACCAGCTGTCCGCGGCGGTGCGCCTGCGGGCGCCGAAGCGCGAGGGGCTCGAAGAGCGGTTCGCCGCCACCGACCCCGCGCCAGGCCTCGAGCTGACGGCGAACCCCCGCTTCGCCCGCCTCGTGCGCAACCGCAAGTTCCAGTTCCTCCTCATCTTGCCGAACCAGATCGTCTTTTGGACCGTGATCTTCGTGGGGATCCTCGGCACGGCGATCCCGGGGTTGAACTTCGGCGCCGCGATCACCTGGTACGTGTGGTTCTGCCTGGTCTTCGTGATGATGGTGGTGGTGGGTCGGGCCTGGTGCGCGATGTGCCCGTTCGGGGGTTTCGCCGAGTGGGTCCAGCGGCGCACCTTCTGGCGCCGCACCCAGAAGGCCCTCGGCCTCGGCCGCAAGTTCCCCGAGCCTCTCGCCCGTCTCGGCTTCCTGATCCCGGTCGTGAGCTTCGTCGTGCTCACCTGGATCGAGGAGTTCTTCAACATCGCCGGACCGGGTAACCCTGCGGACACCTCCTGGATGGTCGTCGGGATCGTCTCGTCGGCGCTGATCTTCTTCTTGGTCTTCGAGCGGCGCACCTTCTGCCGCTACGTCTGCCCCCTGTCGACCTTGATCGGCACCGTCGGGTCGATGGGCTCGGTGGCGGGGTTCCGGACCAAGGACCACGAGGTCTGCCTGTCCTGCCGGACGAAGGACTGCATGCGCGGCGGCGAGCAGGGCTTCGGCTGCCCGTGGTACACGTGGCCGGGCAGCGCGGACTCGAACTTGTCGTGCGGATTGTGCTCGGAGTGCTACAAGTCCTGCCCCGAGGGCAACGTCGGGCTGTTCCTCCAGCGCCCCTTGACCTCGGTGGTCGCTCCGCGCCGGCGCCGGGCCGACGTCGCGTGGGGCATCGCCATCCTGTGGGGCCTGGTCGTCTTCCAGCAGTTCAACGCCACC
>JAJYMD010000256.1 GCA_021787255.1 Actinomycetes bacterium
GCGACCCAGGTGTGCGTCGCCGACGAGCTCGCAGCGGCCGCGGAGCTCGTGATGGGCAAGGACCGCGGGATACCCGCGGCCGTCATCCGGGGCGTGCCGTCCTCGTGGCTGCGCGACGGGTCGGTCCGTGAAGAGATCGTGCGCGAGCCGGCAGAGGACTTGTTCCGCTGAGGCCGAACGCGGCCGACCGGCGTCGCCGTGCGCGAGCTACGCGTACGTCATCGGTCGGCGTGCGTCATCTTTCGCTCGAATGGAGCTTGGATCCTTCGGGGGCAGCTCCGCGACGCCTCGCCTCTTCGAGGACGACGGCGCAGCCCTCCTCGATCGAGGTCCACGGCCGCCACCCCAGATGGATCGCGGCGCGCCGGGCGTCGAGCGCGCTGCGACGGACCTCCCCCGGGTGGGCGGGGACGTGGCGGACTTCGGGCACGACGCCCGCGATTGCGGACATCGTGGCGAGGAGCTCGTTCACCGAGGTCTCCTTCCCGGTCCCGATGTTGCAGACGAGCCCTCCGCCCTTCGTCGCAGCCCGGGCGAACGCGTCGACCACGTCGTCGACGTAGACGTAGTCGCGGGTCTGGTGGCCGTCACCGAAGACCGTAACAGGCGAGCCGGTCGCCAGCGCCCGGGCGAAAATGGCGACCACGCCGGCTTCGGCGTAGGGATCCTGGCGCGGCCCGTAGACGTTCGCGAGCGCGAGCGCTGAGAACTCGAGCGCGTACAAGTCCCTGTACGCGACGAGGTAGTCGATGACCGCCTTCTTCCCGACGCCGTAGGGCGAGAGCGGCCGGTGCGGATGGGACTCGCCGATCGGAAGCTCCGCTTCGTCCGGCTCGCCGTAGAGGGAGCCTCCGCTCGCCGCGTACACGACCCTGTCGGTGCCGGCGGCCCGTGCGCCCTCCAGCACGCGCAGGCTCCCCAGGACGTTCACGTCCGCGTCGAGCACCGGGTCGGCGATCGACAGGCGTGCGTCGACCCGCGCCGCCAGGTGGAAGATCACCGCGGGGCGGCGACGGAGGATCAGCTCGGTCGTCTCCGGAAGGCGGACGTCGAGCTGGTGGATCGTGAGCGCGCGCCCGCCGATCGCGCGCGCTTCGGTCAGGTTCGTGAGCGAGCCGCTCGACAGATCGTCGACCACGTCGACGTCGTGGCCCTCCGCCAACAACCGGTCGACCAGCGCCGACCCGATGAACCCGGCGCCGCCGGTGACCATCGCCCGCATGGCGCCACATCTTGCACGGTCAGCCCGGCACGCGCTCTCCGGCCACGACCGCCCCTGCGCCGACGGACGCACGGTGTCCCAGCACCGACAGAGGACGCACGTCGCCTCGCGCGCCGACGCACGAGCCGGGACCGAGGATCGAGCCCGTCACCGTCGCGCCCCAACCCACCATCGCCCCGGCGAGCAGCACGGACCCGACGACCCGCGCACCTGAGGCGATCACGCAGCCGCGGCCCACGACCGCCTTCTCGACCAGCGCGCCGGGGCAGACGAGCGCGCCGTCGCCGAGGAGCGCGGGTCCGCGAACCTCGCCTTGGACCCTCGGGGAGCCGACGAGCCAGACGCCACCTCCGGCGTCCTTCGCACCGGGGGCGGGCGGCCCTGGACGGCGGCCCTCCAGGAGGTCCCAATGCGCCTTGAGGTACGTCTCGGGCGTCCCGGCGTCGAGCCAGTACGAGGAGTCGGCCAGCGCGTAGAGCGTGCCGTCGGCCACCATCGCAGGGAACGTCTCGCGCTCGACGGAGACCTGCCTTCCCTCGGGCACCCGATCGAGGAACGACGGCTCGAGCACGTAGGTTCCAGCGTTCACGAGGTGCGTGGGTGCTTCCTCCCTCGCTGGCTTCTCGACGAACGCGCGCACGCGACCCGTCTCGTCGGTCGGCACCACGCCGAACGTCGAGGGATCGTCCACGGGGTGCAACGAGATCGACCCCTCGGCGCCGCGGGCCCGATGGAACTCGAGCAGCGCGCCGAGGTCCATGTCGGTCAGCACGTCGCCGTTCGCGACGACGAAGGTGCCGTCGATCTGCGCGCTGAGCGCTGAGAACCGGATCGCACCGGCGGTGCCAAGGGGCTTCGCCTCGATTGCGTAGGAAAGGCGGACGCCCGCTGCGACGCCGTCGGGGTACGCCTTCATGAAGGCGTCCGGAAGGTACCCGAGCGAAAGGACCACCTCGTCGATGCCATGGCGCCCGAGCTGGCCCAGCACCCTCTCGATCATCGGCTGCTCCACGACGGGCAGCATCTGCTTCGGCACCGACAGCGTGAGCGGGCGGAGGCGCGTCCCTTCGCCCCCGACGAGCACGACCGCCTTCACGTTCGCAGTTTCTACTTCGCCTTCGTCGTGCTGGTGGTCGACGGCTTGGGAGCGGTCGTGGTCGAGGGGGTCGGCGTGGTGCCGGACACCGGCGTGGTGGTCTTCGTCGACGAAGAGGAGCTCGGCGTGGACGTGGACGTCGGCGCGGTGGTCGTAGTGGTCGAGGAGGCACCGGTCGAGGCGTCCAGGAGCGCGGTCACGATGGTGCCGCTGGGCTTGGGCAGCTTCGTTCCCGCGGGAACGAAACCGATCGTGATGAGCTGGTCGTTGGTGAATGGCAGTGTGGCCGGGTTCCCATGGACGGTCGACGCCTTCTGCTTCGACGAGAAGGCGTTCGGCCAGTAGGTCACCTGCACCTGGGCCTTCTTCCCGGCGTCCTTGGTGCCCGAGGGGCACTTCTCGCCGCTCCGATAGGTCGTCCCCGAAAGGGATCTAGCCTTCTTGGCCGACGCCGAGCCCTTGGAGCTGGTGGAGCCGGCCGAGCCCTTGGGGCTGGTGGAGCCGGCCGAGCCCTTGGGGCTGGTGGAGCCGGCCGAGCTGGTGGAGCCGGCCGAGCTGGTGGAGCTGGTGGAGCCCTTGGGGCTGGTGGAGCTGCTGGGGGACGACGCCGAGGAGGGCAAGTGGAGCGCCGAGGCGGTCAGCCTGAGCCCTTGATAGGACGAGACGAACTTCCCGAGCACCGCGTTGTGGCCGGCGTCCTTTGTTGTCTTGGGCGAGATCACGATCACGCCGTTCCCGAGCGTGTAGAAGGATTGCGTTGTCGCGTCCAGGAGGTTCGACGCCAACGGTGGGAGCTGGTTGCCGCAAATGTCGAAGTCGACGGCGGCGAACCACGTGGTGCCCTTCGTGGGGGGCGTGGTGTTCGCGACCGCCCCGCTCCGGTAGTCCATGCGGGAGACCACGATCGAAGCCACGCCCAGGATCACGATCAGGACGAGCGCGGCGTACCAGTTGACGGGCACCTGTCCGCGATAGGTACGGCCGCCGCCCGTCGCACCGGCGCGTGCGACCCATTTCCCCGTGGAGCTCCTCGGCATGGCGGAGCAGACCTTACCAACAGCCCGGCGCGTCACCCCCGCGGCTTGTGCCCGCGGCTCGACGCTCGGCTGGGGATCTACGTCAGGTGGGAAGACGAAGATCCCTCCTGCGACCGTCCGGTCCGCGCCCCGACCCTCCAGCCGATTCGACCGAGGCTCAACGCAGGGGCCGTCTCCCGTCGCCGGGAGCGTGCGGAGTCGGGCGTCGGCTGAGGGACCGGTACATGGCCGCGGTCTCGGGATGGACCCACTCGGCCGGATCGACCGGTCCGCCGTGAGGTACGCGCAGCTGGTGGACGGCTTCGCCCGACACGAGCCGGAGCAGCTCCCCCATCGCCGACTCCACACCAGCAGGGTTGCCCTGGCTGTCGGCCGCGGCGAAGAGCAGTCGGTAGAGCCGCTCGTCGTACGGGGAGACGAGGAGCCCGCGGCGCACAGCGAGCTCGGCACCGCGCCCGTCACCCCTGGCGAGGCGGTGCTCGGCGGCGTCGATCGCCAATTGCACGATCGCGCCCTCCATCTCGGCCTGCAATCCCTCGAGCACCGCCCAGTCGGCCGACCGCAACCCACCGAGAAGCGGACCGCGGACGAGCTCGAGGGCAGCAGCCCACGCGCCCGCCGCCCTTGGACCCTGCACCGCCGCAAGCGATCGGAACTGCGCCCAGTCGGTCGTCACGCTCGGGGCGAGCCGGAGACGCCCGACGCCGCGTGGCAGGTGGTCCGACCCGTCGGACGCGCACCCGAGCGCACGGCGCGCCTCGGACACCGTCGAGAACCGCGTCGGCTCGGGGGGGAGCCGATCGGGCCACAGCGCCGTCGTCCAGGCGTCGGCGGTCGCACCCGTGGGATGCAGCGCGAGGTACGTGACGAGCTCGACGCACCACGCTCGCCGAAACGGGCGCGCCGCACCGATCACCTCCACCGGCCCGAGAACCCGCACGAGGACTTCAGGAAGCATTGTCATGCGCCCAACGGTCGGCAGAGTGCTGCACTCCGCGCCGCCAGCCTGCCCCTGGAGCGTCGGAAGCCGGTGGGCGACCGGACGCCGGGGAACCAGACGCCCGTGACCCTCGGCGGGCCGGGCGGGACGGGGCGGGAGGGGGAAACCTGGATCCCGGCCCGGTCCACCGAGAGACCTCGCCGCGAACGACGCGGTCAATGGTCCAGTATCCAGGAGCTGCCTTGCTGCGGAGCTCGCCGGGCACATCCCGGCGGACCTCGCTGCCGGGCTCGCCCCGGACCTCGCCGGGGACTTGCCTCTGGCCTCGCCGTGACGTGCGCGTGCGCAGCAACGGCCCCAAGAGCACCCGGCTTCCTCGGTTGCGCGCAAGACTGTGGGACGGGGGGACGTAGCCCAACCGGCAGAGGCAGGGCGCTTAAACCGCCTCCAGTGAGGGTTCGAATCCCTCCGTCCCCACTCGCGTTTCGTGCGACGAGAAAGCCAGGACCACCCCGAACGGCGACGACGAAACCGCCGCGCAGGGGGCGCACGGGACCGGCGGACGGCGAGCGGCGACACGGAGGGCGCCCGGGCGGGGCGGACCACCGCGAACGGGGCACGGGCGAAGAAGGGGCGGGAGGAAGCCGCAGGACCTTCGGCGCCCGTCTACCGCCGCTGAAGGGCGCTGAGCGGGCCTGGTGAACCCGCGCGAGCGGGTCGGCTCACGTCGCTCGGGCCACGCTGGCCTTCTGCCAACCGATCCCCGCTTCGTGTCCCTCACCGCCACCGGATCCGATGGCATCGTCTTCGAGCCGCAGCTGACCGGACCGGCCGACTGCTTGGCCGACGTACTCCGTGGTCGGCTCGACGCCGCCGTGCGGCACGCCGTTGCCGTGTTCGAGAGCGGGGTACCGGTCGACGCCGCCGTAGGTGATGTCTGGCTGTCGGGGCGGGTGGTTGAGTGATCCCGACGGTTACGGCTGGGGCGGTAGTTGCG
>JAJYMD010000409.1 GCA_021787255.1 Actinomycetes bacterium
CCCGCGAAGGCGACCTCGGGATGGCAGTAGATGGCCCAGGGCACGCGCTCGTAGTCGACCGGGACCATGGGCTCCCCGAGGATGCCCTTGATCACCAGGATCGCCTCGGCGAAGGCGACGTGGGCGAGCTGCGGGGTGCCGGCGCAGACGTCGCCGACCGCCCAGACGTTCTGCTCGTGGGTCTGCATCAACCGGTTCACCACGACGAAGCCCCGCTCGTCGAGCTGCACCCTCGGCCCCTCGGAGACGAGCCCCTCGGAGACGAGCCCCTCGGTGCGAGGCAGTCGCCCGACCGACACGACGACCGCCTCCACCTCGACCTCTGCGCCGTCGCCGAGGTGGACCACGGTGCGCGACCCGTCGGAGGCCGGAGAGTGCCCCTTCACCTGCGCGCCCGTCACGACCTCGACGCCGCGCTTTTTGAACGAACGCGCGACGACCGCAGAGATCTCCTCGTCGCAGCCCGCGAGGATCGTGTCCAGGGCCTCGAGGACCGTCACCTTCGCGCCGAGGTCGGAAAGGAGCGACGCGAACTCGCAACCGATCGCCCCACCGCCGACGACCGCGACGGATGCAGGCACGCGCTCGAGCTCGAGGAACTCGTCCGAGGTCAGCACGTGACGGCCGTCCACGTCGAGACCCGGCAGGGTCCGCGGCACGGAACCGGCGGCGAGGACGACGTGGCGGCCTGCGATCTCCGTCCCCGCGTCCGGCCCGTCCACCACTCGGACGCGCCGGCCGGGGAGCAGCGTGCCGGTGCCCGACAGGATCGTCACCTTGCGGCCCCGCAGCAGCCCGGTGAGGCCGCGGAAGAGCTGGTCCACGACCGCGACCTTCCGGCGCTGGTTGACCGCGAAGTCGACCGTGGGCTCGCCCACCGAGATGCCGAACTCCGAGGCGTGGCGCACCGTGCGGTGCACGGCTGCGGCCTCGAGGAACTCCTTCGCGGGGACGCATCCTCGGTGCAGACAGGTGCCGCCCACCTTTGTGAGCTCGACGAGCGCGATCCGCAGCCCTGCGGATGCGCCGTAGAGGGCGGCGGCGTAGCCGCCGGGCCCCCCGCCGATGATCACTACGTCGTAGTCCACAGCACCCTCCTCGGGCGCTCGGCGCGCCGGGTGGCAAACGGTCTAGAGATTACCGGCGTCATGCTCGCAGCCCGTCGAGGACGCGCCGCAGCCTGCGACCCACCAGCTCGGCGCGGGCGCGCACGACCGAGCGCGCCGGCCGGTACGCGTCCGAGGCGAGGGTCAGCGCCTCGTCCTCCGCCGCGCTGAGCTCGATGTCCGCCGACGCGGCGTTCTGCTCGGCCTGCTCCACCGACGAGGCACCCGGGATCACCACCACGTTCGGGCGCCGGACGAGCCAGGCGAGCGCGACCTGCGCGGGCGTCACGCCGTGCGCGCTCGCGATCTCGCGCAGCACGTCGAGCAGCGGCGCGGCTGCCGCGAGGTTCTCCGGCCGGAACGCGCCGGACCTCGCCCGGAGCCCCGTCGGACGGCGGCTCGGTCCGTAACGGCCCGACAGGAGCCCCTGCGCGAGGGGGCTGTAGGCGATGATCACGCGGCCGTGCGCCTGGGCCCATGGCAGCAGCTCCCGCTCGGCCGCGCGGTCCACGAGGCTGTAGCGCACCTGGTTCGACAGGACCGGTCGGCCGAGGGCCTCCTCCAGGCTCTGCCAGTTCGCGAGCGAGTAGTTGCTCACGCCGACGTGGCGGGTGACGCCCGCGTCGAGGAGCGCCGCCAGCGCATCGGCCACCCGGCGCGTCGGCACCACCGGGTTCGGAAAGTGCAGCTGGTACAGGTCCACGTGGTCCGTGGCCAGACGGCGGAGGCTCCCGCGAGCTCGCCAGCCGGCGACGGGCTCGACGGGGAGCACGGGAAAGAGCTTCGTCGCGAGGAACGCTTCGTCTCGACGGCGCGCGAGCGCCGCGCCGACGATCCGCTCGGAGCGTCCGAACCCGTAGATCTCCGCGGTGTCGATCACGTCGACGCCCAGGTCGAGCGACCGTTCGACGATGCGCGGCGCGACGTGCTCGGCGTAGGCGGTGCCGTACCCCCACTCGCCCGAGCCGAATTGCCACGTACCGAGGCCCACCGGGAACAGGCGGACACCCTCAGCCTCGACGAGGCGCACGCCCTTTTCTTCCTTCACTTCGGCGGCATCCTGATGCCGCCGTCGAGCCGGATGACCTCGCCGTTCAGGTAGTTGTTGCGGGCGATGTGCACGACGAGCTGGCCGTAGCGAGCCGGATCGCCGAGCCGCTTGGGGAAGAGCACCGACTCGCCGAGCACGCGCCGCTGCTCCTCTGGGATCAACCCGAGCAGTGGGGTGTCGAAGAGCCCCGGTGCGATCGTCACCACCCGGATCCCGACGACGGAGAGGTCCCGGGCGGCCGGGAGCGTCATGCCGACGATCGCTCCTTTGGACGCGGAGTACGCGAGCTGACCGATCTGCCCGTCGTACGCGGCCACCGACGCGGTGTTCACGACGACGCCGCGCTCTGCGTCCTCGAGCGGCTCGGTCCTCGCGATGGCGGCCGCTGCCCTCGTCATGACGTTGAAGGTCCCGATCACGTTCAGTCGCTGGATGTGCTCGAAAGGAGCGAGCTCGTGGGGGTTGCCCTGGCGGTCGATCACCCTTCCGATCCAACCGGTCCCGGCACAGTTCACGGCGAGGCGCAGCTTCCCACCCGCGGCAGCCTGGTCGACGGCACGCTGGCAGTGCTCGGGGTCGGTGACGTCTCCGGCGACGTAGTCGCCGCCGACCTCTTCGGCGACGGATCTCGCACCGTCCTCGTTCAGGTCGAAGACGGTGACGCGCACGCCCTCGGCGGAAAGCGCCCTGACCGTCGCCGCGCCGAGACCCGACGCACCACCGGTCACGAGCGCGGAGGTTCCCTCGAGCTCCATGCCGGCGATGGTAGGTGCGCACCGCCGCACCAGGCCAGACGGTGGCCCGTCGGGCGGGCGATGCTCGATGGGCCGCGATGCGCCGGGCTGCTCGGCGGTCAGAAGCTCCCCGAGCGGCCGACGCCCGTGGCCGCGGCGGTGTTCGCGAGCTCGTCGACCACGTCGTTCCACCGGTCGCCCGAGTGGCCCTTCACCCATTCGAACCTCACCGAGCTCGCCGAGCCGAGCGCGAGCGCGAGCAGCGGCTCCCACAGGTCGCGGTTCGCGACGGGCTTGCCCTGCGAGTTACGCCAGTTCCGCCGCTGCCAGCCGACCCACCAGCGCTGCAGGAAGCAGTTCACCACGTACGCGGAGTCGCTCCGCACGAGGATCCCCCCCTCCCCAGCGGCCGGCAGGAGCGACTCCAAGGCCCTGAGCGGGGCGGTGATCTCCATCCGCTGGTTGGTCGTCCGGGGAGCTGCGCCGCTCTCGAACCTTCCTTCCGGCACGACCCACGCCCAGCCTCCGGGTCCGGGGTTGCCGAGGCACGAGCCGTCCGTGTACACCGTGATCACCCCGGGTGGTCTACACCGCGGGCAGCGGCGGCGCGCGAGAGGACGAGGAGCCGACCGGTACGGTGGAGCCGTGCTCTTCGACGGCATCTCCCACCAGGTCCCCGACATCGACAGCCAGGAGACGGCCGAGTGGCTCGACTCCTTCGACTCGGTCGTCAGCACGCGAGGTCGGACGAGGGCGCGCTTCTTGCTCATGAAGCTGCTCGAGCGCGCCCGGACGCTCCAGGTCGACTTCCCGGCCACGGTCTCGACGCCGTACGTGAACACGATCCCGGCGGACGAGGAGCCGTGGTTCCCAGGCGACGAGCACCTCGAGCGGCGCATCCGGGCCTACATCCGGTGGAACGCGGCGGCGATGGTCGTCCGTGCGAACATGCGCACCGACGGCATCGGCGGCCACCTGTCGACCTACGCGAGCTCCGCGTCGCTCTACGAGGTCGGCTTCAACCACTTCTTCCGGGGCAAGGACGACGGCGGCGCAGGCGACCAGGTGTTCGTCCAGGGGCACGCCTCACCCGGCATCTACGCGAGGGCCTTCGTGGAGGGCCGCCTGAGCGAGCAGGACCTCGACAACTTCCGCCACGAGGTGGGCGGCGGGCTCCCGAGCTACCCGCACCCCCGCTCGCTGCCCGACTTCTGGGAGTTCCCGACCGTCGCGATGGGGCTCGGCCCCATCGACGCGATCTACCAGGCCCACGTGAACCGCTACCTCCACCACCGCCAGCTCGTCGACACGAGCGGCAGCAGGGTCTGGTGCTTCGTCGGCGACGGCGAGATGGACGAGCCGGAGTCGATCGGCGCCCTGGGAGTCGCGGGCCGAGAGCACCTCGACAATCTGATCTTCGTCGTGAACTGCAACCTCCAGCGTCTCGACGGACCGGTCCGCGGCAACGGCAAGATCATCCAGGAGCTCGAAGCGCTGTTTCGCGGCGCGGGATGGAACGTCATCAAGGTCATCTGGGGATCCCGCTGGGACGAGCTGCTCGCGCGCGACGTCGACGGCGTCCTGTTGGACAAGATGAACACGACGGTCGACGGCGAGTTCCAGAAGTACGCCGTGGAGTCGGGGGCCTACATCCGAGAGCACTTCTTCGGCCCCGACCCGAGGCTGCGCAAGCTGGTCGAGCACCTGACCGACGACGAGCTGCGCACCCTGCCGCGCGGCGGCCACGACTACCGCAAGCTCTACGCGGCCTACAAGCTCGCCACCGAGCAGCGGGGGGCGCCGACGGCCATCCTCGCCAAGACCATCAAGGGCTGGACGCTCGGCCCTCAGATCGAGGCGCGCAACGCGACGCACCAGATCAAGAAGATGACCCGGGACCAACTGCGGGCGCTCCGAGACCGGCTCTACCTCGCAGACGAGATCCCCGACGATGCCCTGGACGCAGACGCGCCTCCCTACTACCGCCCGCCCGAGGGGTCCCCGGCCCACGAGTACCTCGTCGCTCGCCGAAAGATGCTCGGCGGCTCGCTCCCCCGCCGCGTGGTGCGGCCCGCCAAGGTCGTGCTCCCGGACCCGGCGGTCTTCTCGGACCTCTCGGCGGGTTCGGGCAGCCAGGCGGTGTCGACGACCATGGCCTTCGCGCGGCTCCTGCGGAACCTCGTACGGGACCCGGACTTCGGCCCGTTCGTGGCACCCATCGTCTCGGACGAAGCCCGGACCTTCGGGCTCGAGCCCATCATCGCCGAGGCGAAGATCTACGCCCCCGGCGGCCAGCGCTACGTGCCGGTCGACGCGGACCTGCCGCTCAAGTACGCCGAGAGCGCTTC
>JAJYMD010000302.1 GCA_021787255.1 Actinomycetes bacterium
CCTCGTACCCGCCTTCGCCGATTGCGTGAGCGGCAGGTCGAGGACCGGAGCGCCCTCGACGCGCTGCTCGACGAGGTGCTGGTCGCCCACGTGGGACTGGTCATCGACGGCCACCCGCTCGTCGTGCCGACGGCCTTCGCCCGGGACGGCGACCAGCTCCTCTTGCACGGTTCGACGGGCTCTGGGTGGATGCGTGCCGCCGCGGCCGGCGCACCGGCCTGCGTGACGGTGACCGCCCTCGACGGGCTCGTCGTCGCTCGATCGACCTTCGAGTCCTCGATGCGCTACCGCAGTGCGGTGGTGTTCGGCGTCCTCCGGCGACTCGCTGCGAGCCAAAGGGACCTTGCGCTCGACGTGGTCGCCGACAAGCTGCTGCCGGGGCGGCGGGCGGAGGTGCGCCAGTCCACGGCTCAGGAGCGACGGCGCACGCTCGTGCTCGCGATGCCGATCGAGCGCTGGTCGCTGAAGGTCTCCGAGGGATGGCCCGAGGACACCGAGGAGGATCGTGCCGGGCAGGCGTGGGCCGGGGTGGTCCCGTTGCGCACGGCTGCCGGCGGTCCCGTTGCTGCGCCCGATCTCAGAGAGGGTGTCGCCATTCCGCCCTCGGTACACGCGTTCATCGACGCGCGGGCGTAGAGGGGCTGTTGGGTGGCTGCACGCCTCGTGTCGACCGAGCCGGGGGAGCCTCGCGAGGAGGGGTACCCGAGGTTCTCCCCGGCGGAGATGGACCGGAGATGGACGGCGGCTTTTCGGGAGATGGAGCGGGCGGGGGTCGACGCGCTCGTCGTGTACGGCGCAGACCGCGCGGGGGCCGCCGTGCAGTGGCTGACCCACTGGCCGGTCACCCGGGAGGCTGCGCTGCTGTGGACGCCCGGAACCACGCCGCTGCTCTTCGTCCAGCATGCGAACCACCTCGACAACGCCGAGCGGCTCGCCACCGGCTGCGAGGTTCGCTGGGGAGGCGACTCGACCCTTGCGACGCTCGGACACGAGCTCGACGGGCTCCGTCCTGGTGGTCTCCGGCTCGGTGTGGTGGGCCCGCTGCCCGCGAGTGGCGCAGGACCGCTCGAGGCAGCGGGCGCCGAGCTGGTGTTCCTCGACCGCGAATTCCAGCGCCTCCGTCTCGTCAAGTCGGCCGAGGAGCTGGAGTGGACCCGCCGGGGCGCAAGGCTCACGGACGCCGCGCTCGACGCGCTCGCCCGGCGTGCGGGCCCCGGCACCGCCGAGGCGGAGCTCGGGGCCATCGTGGAGAGCGCCTACGTTCCCGAGGGCGCCACGACGCACATCCACTACTTCTCGGCGACGGCGATGCGCCAGCCCTCGATGCGCGTGCCGGCCCAGTGGCCGGCCGACCGGCGCCTCCGCGCCGGCGACGTGGTCTCGTGCGAGGTGAGCGCCAGCTGGTGGGGTTACCCCGGCCAGCTCCTCAGGACGTTCACCGTGGATGAGCCGCCCACCCCTCTCTACCGCGACCTGCACGATGTCGCCGTCGCGGCGTTCGAGGCGATCGCGGCTCGGATCGCGCCGGGCACGACCGCCGCCGAGCTCGCCGAAGCGGCGCGTGTCGTCGAGTCCGCTGGCTTCACGACCTGTGACGACCTGGTCCACGGTTTCGTCGGCGGGTACCTGCCACCGATCGTTCCCGGTGGCGGCAGAAGTCCCCGCCATGGCTTCTTCGTGCTCGAAGAGGGTATGACCGTCGTGGTGCAGCCCAACGTCGTCACCGCCGACGGCACGGCCGGGGTCCAGACCGGAGAGCTCCTGTTGGTCACCTCGAAGGGCTGCGAGCGCCTCCACGCCTACCCACGGGGTATCGGCGTCCTCGGCAGCCCGGCATGATCGTGCGATGTCCGTGACCCGCGCCGGGCCACCAGCACATTCCGGCCTGGCCGGGGTGGTCGGCACGGACATGGCTGGACCCGGCTGGGTCCGGCGGGGTCCGGCTGTGGGCATGGGAACTGCTGAATTGCTGCCAATGGAGGGCGTGAGCGGCGCCGTTGTGGCTCGGCTCACAGGGTGCGAGCACCACGATGGCGAGCGCGCTTGTGTCCATCGCGATACGTGCCACGAGCTCGCCAGAGCGCAACTGGCGCACCAGGCGACGGGCGTGGTCCAAGCGAGCTCGGTTGCTGCGCGGTCCCTCGGTTCGGCTGGGTTGCGGGCAACGTCTAGTGGGGGCCTGGGTCAGTGCGTCCGGTCAGCCGACGTCCGGTCAGCCGACGTCCAGTCAGTCGACCGCCGGTCAGCCGACGGCCCAGCCGAGGAACGCGGCCGGTCAGTCGACGGCCCGGCCGAGGAACGCCGCCAGCCGGTCGGCGACCGGACGTCCCGCCTCGCAGGGTTGCTCGGCGCCAAAGGGCCGACCCGGTCCGCGCATGTCCTCCGTGAGGGTTTGCCGGGACGTTCCCAATGCCCAGTCTGCCAGCTCGGGATCGATGTCGGTCGATTGACCGGTCGCCTTCGCCAGGTCCCAGGCGTGCACGAGCGCGTCGCGAGCGCGCATGACGACGACGACGGCGCCGGGCACCTCGCCGATCCGGAGCTGATAGGTGCGCTCGAGCCCGCCTGGCGCGGCAAGGACCGCTTGGGCGGCGCGAGCCGACGCGGCGTGGGCCTCGAGCAGACCGGCGACGTCATGAGCCGGCGCGGGCGGCTCCTTCTGCGCAACCCGGTAGTTGCCCGAGACGACGTGACCGACGAGGTCGCGCACCGACCATTCGCTGCAGGGCGTGGGCGCTTCCAGCTGCCCGGGTCCGACCCCGGCGAGCACGTCGGCGAACACCTGCTGGGCGCGTTCGTGGGCTGCGAGCGGATCCATCGCGCCCAGTCTTGCCTGCCGAGCCGGTTCCCGCCAATGCCACGCAAGAGCCCGTTGGCGAGGTCAGTGGTCTCGCGTGGCAACGGTGTGCGCGCCGGACCTGCGCGCGCTACGAGGACGAAGGCGCCTCGGCTTCGGGCGAGGCGACGCGGCGGCCAGGCGTTCCGAGGCGACGAACGGCCCACACGCCGATGCCGGCCACGATCAAGGCACCGAAGGCGATGCTCACCGGCGTGAAGGCCGAGGACACCCCCTGCCAGTTGGCGGCCAGCGCCTCCCCGGCCAAGGCGAACGCGAAGGACCACGGCAGGCTGCCGAGGACCGTGAGCGCGCTGAAGGTCCCCAGGGGCATCTCCGCGATCCCGGCGGGGAGGCTGATGAACGTCCGCACCACCGGGAGGAGCCTGGCGAGGAGCACGGCGGAGGTGCCGTGCTGGGCGAAGAACCGCTCTGCGCGCTCGAGGTCGTGGTGGCGCAGGAGCACGTAGCGTCCGAAACGTTCGACGAGCGGCCGGCCGCCGACTCGCCCTGCAGCGTAGGAGATCCAGGACCCGACGAGGTTCCCGGCCGTGCCGGCCAGGGCAACGGCGACCACGTCGAAGTGCGCGTGCACCCCTGCGAGCACGGCACCGCCTGCCAAGGCGCCACCGAACAGCATGACCGCTTCGCTCGGGACAGGGATGCACGCCGACTCGAGAACCATGAGGGCGAAGATCGCGACATACCCGTGCCTGCTGATCTGGGATACGACGAGGTGTTCCACCGGGCTCCTTGGCGACAGCAGCGTAGCCGGGGACGAGCTTGGAGGACCCCGAACGCAGCAGCGTCGAACGTACCAGCAGCGCCGAACGTACACCTCGACCGCCGCAGCTTGTCGCCGAGTGGCCCGCCGTCGCCGAGTGGCCCGCCGTCGCCGAGTGGCCCGCCGTCGCCGAGTGGCCCGCCGGCGAGCCGGCACCTACATGGGAGGGAGCAGCTCGTAGTGGTGCTCGAGCATCGTCGCCGCGCCGCGCACCACTGCTCGAAGCGGCTTTTCGACGACCACCGTTGTCACGCCCGTCGAGTCGCGAAGCCGGCTCGCGAGGCCAGGGAGGAGCGCGCCGCCGCCTGCGAGCTGGACCTTTCGGCGGATCACGCCGTCTGCGAGATCTGGAGGCATTTCCCACAGGAGCTCCTGGACGGACTCGATGATCGGCGCGACGACGTGCTCGAGTGCCGAGGCCACCAGCGGTCCGCGCACCTGTTCCTCGCGCACGGTTCCCCGCGCCAGGTCGATGCCTGCGACCTGGGCGGACCCGCTCGCGCCACCGGTCAAGCCGAGGGACTTCTTCAGGTGCTCGGCGGCCCGGAGACCGATGTGCAGTCCCAGTTCGGCTTTGACCGCCTGGACGATCGCCTCGTCCATCGCGTTCCCGCCGACCCGCAGCGAATGCACTCGGACCATGTGGGCACCGAGGACGATCGCCGCTTCGGTGGTCCCGCCTCCGACGTCCACGATGAGGACGCCATCGGTGCCTTGCGGCTCCGCGCCGGCTCCGATCGCCGCGGCGACCGGCTCGTCGAGGAGCCGCACGGCGAGCCGAGGCCGGTGGAAGGAGGCGGCAGCGACGAGCGCTCGGCGTTCGATGAAGCTCGCGCCGCTCGGCACGCAGATCACCGCTCTCGGGCCGAGCACGCTCGTCCGGAAGCGGGCACGCCGGAGGAAGGTCTGCAGCATGGTCGCTGCCGCGTCGAGCTCGGTGATGACCCCTTCCCGGAGAGGATGGAGCACGTCGATGTCGACGGGCTCCTTCCTCATGAGCTCCTCTGCCCGCTCACCTACCAAGGGCGGTTGGTCCGTGTGGCGGTACAGCGCGATCGTCGACGGCTCGTCGAGCACCACTCCACGACCGCGGACGTGGACGAGAGAATTGACGGTGCCCAGGTCGACAGCCACGCCCGATCGGAGCCGCATCGCCACCTTCTTCGCTCGCCTCTGACCCCCTCGAACCGATGACTTCTCCACAAGTATTCCCCAGCTCGAGCCGACACTGGTCGCGCAGGTCGAGCGACGGGGCTCTGCCACGCGAACGGCTGCACGCGCCGGTGACCGGGACGGGTGACATCATCGGCAGGTGAGCCCGGAAGGGGAGCGGCGCAGACGAAGGCGCAGGCGAGCACGCCGCCGGGGGGCTGTCGTCCTAGCGGTCGCGCTCGCAGGAGCGGCGGTTGGCTTCGGTCTGAGCCGCCTCGGCGGAGCGCCTCGCTCGGCCGCACTGCCGGCGTCGGCCCCGTCACGCCACACCGCACCGAGAGCGGCCGGCATCGGCCCGAGGCCCCACCTCGGGCCCTACGGGGTGGTGTCACCCGCGATCGTCGCGGAGAACCGCAAGCCCGGCACCACCGCGTGGGAGATCACCCACGAGCCGCCG
>JAJYMD010000015.1 GCA_021787255.1 Actinomycetes bacterium
TTCCTCGGCCCGAGCATCACCCGTCACTACCGGCGCTACCCCGTCGATTGGACGCTGGAGGCCTGGGAGCGCGCCGGCATTGGAGAGGTGTCAGTGCGACGCATGAGCCTCGGGGGCGGCATCGTCATGTGGGGCCGCCGGAAGTGACCGGCGACTCGGCGCGTCCCGCGTTCTACGCGGCGCGCCCGGGCCGTCTGCGCGACTGGTGGACCCTGCTCCATCCTCCGTACACCGCGTGGCACCTCTCCTATGTCGTGATCGGCGCCTGCCTCGCGCCGTCCGTCGCGCTGAGCCGGCTGCTCGCCGCGCTCGCCGCCTTCTTCCTCGCCGTCGGACTCGCCGCCCACGCCTACGACGAGCTGCAGGACCGGCCCCTGCGCACGGCCATCCCGAGCTGGGCGCTCGTCACCGCCACCGTCTCGGGCCTTGCGGGCGCGCTCGTCCTCGGGAGCTTCGGCGTCCTCACGGTGGGCACCGTGCTCGTCCCGTTCCTCGTCGTCGGTCCGCTGCTGGTCGTCGCCTACAACGGCGACCTCTTCGGAGGCGCGTTCCACACCGATCTCGTGTTCGCCCTCTCGTGGGGCGCCTTTCCCGTGCTCACCGCGTACGTCGCGCAGGCAGGCGACCTCTCGTGGAGCGCGGCGCTCGGTGCAGCCGGCGCGACCGCGCTCTCGCTCGCCCAGCGCTTCCTCAGCACGCCCGCGCGTCAGCTCCGGCGCCGCGTCGTGGACGTGCACGGCTCGGCCGTGCTCGCCGACGGCTCGCAGACCCACCTCGATCGCGACGGCCTCCTTGCACCCCTCGAGCGCGCCCTGCGCGCCATCGCCTGGGCTGTCGTGCTCCTGGCCGCCGCCTTGGCGGTGCTGCGATTGGCCTGAACCCCGGGGTCGGGCGCGGGCACCTCCGGCTGCTCGGGGCGCTCGGGGCGCTCGGCGGGCTCGGGGCGCTCGGCGGGCTCGGCGGGCTCGGGGCGCTCGGGGCGCTCGGGGCGCTCGGCGGGCTCGGGGGGCTCGGGGCGCTCGGGGCGCTCGGCGGGCTCGGGGCGCTCGGCGGGCCGACCTAGACTCTGGCTGCCGTGCCCGGACACCTCAGCCGCCTGCATCTCGGCGAAGAGGCTGCGACCGCCGCCGACGTCGCGGCGCCGGCGGTGAGGGTCCTGACGGCTCCGCTCCGCCTGCCCCTGTCGGCCGGAGCGCGCGTTCTCGCCCCGGTGCGCGCCGACGTGCGTCGCAGCGTCCGGCGCTCGCTCGGGGTTCCCGCGGAGCCGCCGCCCCGCGCCGAGCGCACCAGCGACGCGTTCCTCCCCCCGGGCGGCGTAGCGCGTCGCGTGCACGGCGACCTGCCCTCGATGGTGGTCGGCGGTCTCGCAGCCTTGCTGCTCCAGACGCTGCACCCCCTGGCGATGGCAGGGGTCGCTGAGCACTCGAACTACAAAGACGATCCGATCGGCCGGCTTCGGCGGACGGCCAGCTTCGTCGGCACGACGACCTTCGGCACGGTCGAGCAGGCGACGCGCGCGATCGGGGAGGTGCGCGAGGTGCATCGGCGCGTCCACGGTCGAGCGCCGGACGGCCGCAGGTACTCGGCGAGCGACCCCGAGCTGCTGACGTGGGTCCACGTCGCGGAGATGTGGAGCTTCCTCGAGGCCGCCCAGCGCTACGGCCCGCGCCGCCTGCGGCCCGAAGACCAGGACCGCTACCTCCAGGAGACGGGGGTGGTGGCCCGCTCGCTCGGCGCGCGCTGGGTCCCCGAGTCCGTACCCGAGGTGGAGGCGTACTTCAAACGGATCAGGCCGGAGCTCTACGCCGGCTCCCAGGCGCTCGACGCCCGGGACTTCCTGCTGCGCGGCGTCGCGAGCAGGCTGAACGACCGCGTCGTCTACACGGGCATCGTCGCAGCCGCCCTCGCCATCGTGCCGCGTTGGGCCCGCAGAGAGCTCAGGATCCCCGCGCCGCCCCTCGTCGACGACGTGATGGTCGCCCCCTGCGCGCGAGCCTTCTGCGGCGCGCTGCGTTGGACGCTGCAACCCTGAGCCGCCCCGGCGCACGAAGAGCACGCAGAGGCGGACCCGCGTGCGCCCTCAGTGCGGTCGCAATCCCCAGCTCCCCTCCCAGGTCTCGCCGGGCTCGAGCACGATGAGGTCCGTGCCGGAGCGGAACGCGTCGGGCGGGCAGGTCATCGGCTCGATGGCGACCGCGCGCCGCCGTCGCTCGGGCTCGACCGTGTCCGCGGTGAAGCACATGAGGTAGCGGAAGCCCTCGTCCATCCACAGCTCGACCCCCCGGCCGCTCACAGGGTCCCCGAGGCTGGCCCGTGCGATGCCATCGGCTCCCCGATGCAGGTCGGTAAAGGCCGTATCGAGCTGCGTCGTTCCGATGAGCCTCCCCGCGGTGAAGTCCAGCTCGGTCCCCTCCACGCTCAGGACCTCCCCGGTCGGCAAGCTGCGCGCGTCGAGGGCCAGGCGGCGCCCTGCGGGCAGGACGAGCGCGGCGTCGTCGATCCGCTCGGTCCCCGCGCGCAGGTACGGATGGAACCCCACCCCGAAGGGCGCCGCCGCGTCCCCTGCACAGGTAGCCCGGGTCGAGACCACAAGACCGTCGCGCCGGAGCCGGTACTCGCAGCGCAGCTGCACCGACCAGGGGTAGGCGGGAGTCGGCCAGATGGTGCACCCCAGCGCGACCACGTTCTGGGCGCCGGCCTCGAGACGCCAGGGGAGCCAGCGAACCAGCCCGTGGATCGCGTTGCCCAGAGCGGGCTCGTCGAGCGGTGCCTGGGCCTGCACGCCTCTCCATTCGTACCTGCCGTCCCCGAGGCGGTTGGGCCAGGGGGCGAGCACCTGGCCACGTCCTGCGTGGCTCCATTCGGCCGGCCCGAACCCGTCCACGACGTCGTCTCCTCCGAGCGTGTAGCTCCGAAGGGTCGCACCGACCTCGGTGACGACCGCTTCTTGGTGACCGTGGGCGATCACCCACTGGCGCCCCGTCGGCGAGATGGGCGAAGCGCGCTGTGGCATGGAGGTCCTCCCGGGGGTGCTGCAGGTCGGCGGGTATCGTACTGGCGAGTGCGGATCCTGGTCACGAACGACGACGGCGTGCATGCGCCCGGGCTCGCGGAGATCACCCGTGCGATCGCCAGATGGGTCGAGGACCAAGAGGAGCACCACGAGGTGGTCGTCATCGCGCCACTTGCCAACCACAGCGGCGCGTCCGCTGCGGTCGGCACGGTCTACGAACGCGAGGCCATCTCCTACCGGCGCTCCCGGATCGAAGGTGCCGAGGAGGTCCCCACCTACGGCGTGGACGCCTCACCGGCGCTCGCGGTGCTCGTCGGCACGCTCGGGGGCTTCGGCCCCCGCCCCGACGTCGTGGTCTCCGGGATCAACCTCGGCGTGAACGTCGGGCGCTCGGTCCTCCACTCGGGCACCGTCGGCGCGACGCTCACCGGCGCTCAGCTCGGTCTGCGCGGCATCGCGGTGTCGCTTCGGGCCGGCTCTCCGCCCGAGCAGTGGTCGACCGCGTCGAGGATCGCCGTCGCGCTCCTGCCCGACCTCTGCGCAGCGCCGCCGAGGACGGTGCTGAACCTGAACGTGCCCTCGGTGCCGATGGAGGAGCTTCGCGGCGTGCGGCGGGCTCGCATCAGCACCTCGGGGATCGTGAAGCGGGCCGCCGATGGCTCCCGCCCCGGCGCCGGAGGTCCGGCCCAGGGCGGGAGCCCGGACGAAGGCGAGGTCCGTCTCACGCTCGGGACCGCGATCCCGACGCTGGGCCGCATCGAGGAGTCCGAGGACCCCCAGGACGACGCCGCGCTGATCGCGGCGGGCTACGCCTCGATCACCCCGATCGTGGGCGTGCGCGAGGACACGGCACCCGGCTCCGACGAGGTCGTCCGCGCGGCGATCTCCAGGGCACAGCGTGTCCTCGGCAGCTGGTGAGAAGCCCGGGCCTCACTCGTCGTCGGGCTGAACGCGACGTCCCTCCTTCGTGACGGACCTGCGCCGCTTGTCCTCGAGCCGTCGCGCGCGAGCCGCAGCGCTCGGCGAGGTCGGTCGGCGCCGGCGCGGCACCCGAAGACCGGCCGCGAGCCGTTCGGCAAGACGGTCGAGCGCGAGCTGGCGGTTGCGCGCCTGAGAGCGCTCGTCGCCCGCGGTCGCGGTGACGACCGGGCCCAGACGCTCGAGAAGGAGCGCCCGTTGGCGGGGCCCGAGCGACGCCGAGCGCTCCACGTCGAAGCGGACCTCGACCCTGCTCGCCGTCCGGTTCGCGTGCTGTCCTCCCGGGCCGCCCGGGGTGGTCGCCCGCCAGGTGATCTCGTCGAGGGGGATCGCGAGCGAGCGAGACACCCGCAGGACCGACCTGGAGCCGTCCCTTGCCCCTGCGACCTCTTCATCGTCCGGCTCGTCCGGCTCGTCCTCGCCTTCCGGCTCGTCCGGGTCGTCCGGGTCCTCGGCCACGGCACGAGTATGCACGCGTCCCGCCCTGCGCCGGGCACCCGCCGCAGGGCAGGGAGGTGCCGGTTACGCTCGGCGCTCGTGGAATACCGACACCTTGGACGCAGCGGGCTCGTCGTCTCCGCGCTGGCGCTCGGCAACTGGATCACCCATGGCGGCCAGGTCGAGGAGGACGAGGCCAGGGCGTGCGTGCACAAGGCGCTCGACCTCGGCATCACGACCTTCGACACCGCGGACGCCTACGCGCAGGGTGCTGCAGAAGAGGTTCTCGGCCGTGCGCTCAGGGGCGTGCGGCGCGCGTCCCCCGAGATCTTCACGAAGGTGTACTGGCCGACGGGCCCCGGCCCGAACGATCGCGGGCTCGCCCGCAAGCACGTCATGGAGTCGGTCCACGCGTCGCTTCGTCGGCTCCAGACGGACTACGTCGACTTGTACCAGGCCCACCGCTACGACTTCGAGACCCCGCTGGAAGAGACCCTGCGCGCGTTCGACGACCTGGTGCGCCAAGGCAAGGTGCTCTATGTCGGCGTGTCGGAGTGGACCGCGGAGCAGATCGAGTCGGCGCTCCAGATCGCCGACGACATGGGCTTCGACCGGTTGGTCTCGAACCAGCCGCAGTACTCGCTGCTCTGGCGGGTGATCGAGGCGGAGGTCGTCCCGCTCTGCGAACGCGAAGGCGTGGGCCAGATCGTGTGGTCGCCGCTCGCGCAGGGCGTGCTCACGGGCAAGTACCGGCCAGGGACGCCGCCGCCTCGCGGGTCGC
>JAJYMD010000340.1 GCA_021787255.1 Actinomycetes bacterium
CGTTCGCGCAGAACACCTCCTCGGGACGGACCCGGTGCAGCTCGGCGATCCCGGCGCGCAGCTCGGTCGCGTCGCGGTCCGGGTACCGGTGGAACTCCACCTCCGAGACGGCATCGGCGAGCGCCCGCTGCCACGCGGCCGGCGGCGGGTACGGCGACTCGTTCGTGTTCAGCCGCACCTCGGCCTCGGCCTGCAACGAGTGGTAGCCCCCCAGCGCGACGAGCTGCTCGCGCAGCGGCACGAGCGCGCTCACGCGCCCTCCATCCCGAGCGCGGCCCGTCGCAGCGCGATCGAGGCCGCGTGGGCCGGGAGCCCCTCGGTCGCGGCGAGCCTCTCGACCGTCGGCCCGAGCGCCTCGATCGCCTCCGGCTGCGCGCTCACGGCGTGGACGTGGCGGAGGAAGTCGTCGGCGCGCAGCGCCGACGCGAAGCGCGCCGTGCGGTTGGTCGGCAGCACATGGTTCGGCCCGGCGACGTAGTCCCCGAGGCTCGCCGGCGACCACGGGCCGCAGAACACCGCTCCGGCGCTCTGCACCTGACCGAGGAGGCGCTCGGCCCCCTCGAAGAGGAGCTCCAAGTGCTCTGGCGCGACCACGTTCGACACCGCGACCGCCTGATCGGCGTCTTCGACGATGCACGCGTACCCGCCGCCGCGCAACGTCGAGGTGAGGTCGTCGCGTCGCGGCGACTCGGCGAGCACTCCCAAGAGCGCCGCCTCCACCTCGTCGGCCTTCTCCTCGGACCAGGTGACCAGCCACGCGAGCCCGTCGGGCCCGTGCTCGGCCTGCACGGCGAGATCGATCGCAGCGAACTGCGACGGCGTCTCCGGCGACGCCACCACCACCACCTCCGAAGGCCCGGCGAACGCGGACGCGACCCCGACGAGACCCGCGACCTGGCGCTTCGCCTCCGCGACGTACCGGTTGCCCGGCCCGACGACGACGTCGACACGCCGGAGCGACTCGGTCCCGTACGCCATGGCCGCGATCGCCTGGGCTCCCCCGAGCGCGTACACCTCGTCCACCCCTGCGAGCGCCGCCGCGGCGAGCGTGGCGTCGTCCACCCTGCCCTCGCGGTCGGGAGGCACGCAGAGCACCACCTCCCGGACACCCGCCACCTTCGCGGGCACCGCGCACATGAGCACCGTGGAGGGGTAGCGGGCCCTTCCGCCGGGCGCGTAGCACCCCACCCGCTCCACGGGACGCAAGAGGTGGCGGACGCGGATGCCGTGCGCGACGAAGTCCGCCACCGCGGCCATCTCGTGGGCGTGGTAGTCGGCGATGTTGCGATGCGCGACGAGCAGCGCCTCGCGCAGCTCCTCTGGGATCCTCCTGAGCGCCTGGTGGACCTGCGCGTCGGGGACCGCGAACTGCTCGAGGGCGACGCCGTCGAGCTCCGCGCTGAGCGCGCGCAGCGCCCCGTCGCCTCCGTCGCGCACCCGCTCGATGATCTGGCGGACCGCGTCCCGCTCGGCACGCCCGGGGTCCTCGGGGCGCGGCAGCGCCGCAGCCAGCGCCTCGCCGCGCCGGCCCCGCACGTCGATCCTGGTCAGCACCGTTCCGCTACCACGAGGGACACGATGTTACCGGCAGCAGCTCGCGCGTTTGGAACCCGGCCGTGGCATGGGAACGCGCCAGCCCGCCCGCCGCGGCATCATTCGTGCGTGGCCACACGCGCGGAGCTGTCGTCCATCGCCTCGACGCTCACGGAGCTCACCGAGCGCGTGACCAAGCTCGCCGAGCGCGCCCGCGACGGGGACGAAGCCGATCTCGCGGCCGAGCTGTTCATCGTGGAGAGGGAGCTGCGGGGCGCGTTGCGGCGCCTGGGCCGGACCTTCGCCGTCGGACCGTCGCCGCGCCGGTGGCCGTGAGCTCGGCCGCCCCCGCGCGGGCGCTCCAGCGACGGCCGGACCCGGTGGATCAGACCCCGTACTGGACGAGGTCGTGGCCGAGCGCCGTGATGGCGGCCCGCAGCGCGGCCTGCCGCGTGTTCACGATCGCGGCGTTGCGTCGCGCTGCCGTCTCGGCGGTCGACACGGCCAGGAGATCCGCGGTGCCGGCACGCTTGGCCAGCTCCCCGATGCGCTGGGCGCCTCCACGGCCGAGCGGCTCGATCTCGGCCCCGGCCAACAACGCGTCCAGACGGTCGCCGCGGGGCTCCGTGCGGTACGCCTCCGCGACGGCCCCGACGGTCACCACGGGGACCACGCCGTGGGTGAGCGCCGCTCGGTGCAGCGCCCACATCATCCGGTCGCCGTGGGCCGCGGCCCGCAGCGCGCCCGCGCCGTACACGATGCCCTCGAGGCGAGCGGGGGTCACGGACGGCGGCGAACCCGTGATGCCATGCCCGAGACGCCCGACAGGAGACGCCCGAGCAGCGCCTCACCCGCGGCGATCTCCTCGGCGCTCAGCGGGCCGGACTCGGACTCCCAGGCCGCGACGCCCCGCAGCCCCTGACGAACCCGCAGCTGGCGCTCCGCCGCACCCGACAGCCAGGCGCTGAAGGAAACCCCGTCCTCCTTCGCGGCGACCTCCACCGCCTTCGCCACGTCGTCGGACAGGGAGACCGACCGTTTGGTGACCATGGCGAAATGGTAGCACCCTCGGTACCACCCTGGCGCTCCACCGCCAGAAGGCGCCTGCTGTGCCGCGGCTGGCCTTGGACCGGTGTCGGCCTGGGGCGTCGGCCCTGGGACGTCGGCCCTGGGACGCGACGACGGCGCCCTGAGGGCGCCGCGTCAGCCCTGGGACGCGACGACGGCGCCCTGAGGGCGCCGTCGTCGGGAGCGGGGCCAGGCGGCGGATCCCGGCACTCCGCTCATCTGGAACCAGGTGGCGGGAACCGGCTCCTCGCGTATCTTACAACGGCTTCTTCGACGCGCAATTGCCCTCGACAACATTTTTACGCCTTTCTCAACTTCGGCCGCCCTGCCCGAGGCAGCCTCCGAGCACGATCAGGCCGGGAGCCTCGCCGAAGGGCACACGTCCGCGAGGACGCACGTGCCGCAACGTGGTGCACGCGCCAGGCAGACCGCTCGCCCGTGGAGGATGAGCCGCAGGCTGAGCGTCCCCCACTCCTCTGGGGGGACCAGCGCGTCGACGTCACGCTCGATCACGTCGGGGTCCGACGACGTCGTGAAGCCGAGACGGCGGGAGAGACGCGCGACGTGCGTGTCCACGGCGAACCCCGGCTTGCCGAACGCGACGGACAGCACGACGTTCGCCGTCTTGCGCCCGACCCCGGGAAGGGTGACGAGATCGTCCATCTCCGCAGGCACCTCGCCGCCGAAGCGTTCCACGAGCGCCTGGGCCATCCCGAGCAGGCTTCGCGCCTTCGCGCGGAAGAACCCCGTCGAACGGATGAGCTCCTCGAGCTTCTCGGGGTCCGCATGCGCCAGCGATGCCGCGTCTGGATAGGCCGCGAACAGCGCCGGCGTCACCAGGTTCACCCGGACGTCGGTCGTCTGCGCAGAGAGGATCGTCGCGACCAGCAGCTGGAAGGGGTTCTCGTGGCGGAGCGCGCACAGCTCCTTGGCGCTGCCCGGGTACTCGGCGGCGAGCCGCGACGTCACCACCTTCGCCCGGCCCTTCGCGCTGCGCGGCGCCGCCATCGCCGACGAGCGTAGCCAAGGGGAGGCGGCGATCCCACCGGTAGCCTGCAGACGTGCCAGAAGGTCCGCTGCCGGTTCGCGTCGAGCTGGCCCGCTCGCTCGACCCTGCCCGGAGCGCAGAGGTCCAGGACCTCCTCGACGAGGCGCAGGAGGCCGACGGCTTCCCGGGCCTGAGCGACGAGGCGCACCTCGGCGTCGAGGCCGACCCGCCCCCCGGCGCGCTCACGCTGCTCGCACGCGTCGGAGAGAGCGGAGCCCTCGCCGGTGTCGCCTCCCTCTCCGAGCGCGCCGGTGCGTGGACCGTGGAGACCGTGGTCCGCCCGGACCATCGCGACGACCCCCGAGACGTGCACTCGATGCTGCTCGACGCCGCGCTCGGAGAGATCGCTGCACGCGGCGGCGGCGCCGTGCGTGCGTGGCTCCGTACGCCGTCCGCGCGCCAGAAGGGCGAGCTCGCGGCCCGCGGGCTCGAGCCCGAGCGCGAGCTGCTCCAGCTGCGCGCCCCTCTCCCCCCCGAGGCGGTGAGGGACGCCAGCTCGCCGCCGGTGCCGGTGCGCCCGTTCCGCCCCGGACGCGACGAGGAGGCGTGGCTGGAGCTGAACGCGCGCGCGTTCGCAGGCCATCCCGATCAGGGCTCCTGGACGCTCGCCGACCTCGAGCGCCGAGAGCACGAGCCGTGGTTCGACCCCGGTGGCTTCCTGCTGCACGAAGAGGCCGGCCGCCTCGCGGCGTTCTGCTGGACCAAGGTGCACCGCACCCCGGTGCTCGGCGAGATCTACGTGATCGGCGTCGACCCGGACTTCCAGGGAAGGGGGCTCGGCCGTGCGCTCACCCGCGCCGGCCTGGGCCACCTCGCGACGCGAGCGGTGCCGGCCGCGATGCTCTACGTCGAGTCCACCAACACGCCCGCGCTCGTCCTCTACCGCTCGCTGGGCTTCTCCGAGCACCACCGGGAGGTCCAGTACCGCGGAGAGGTCGCAGCGCGCTGACCCCGGCCCTACGAGCCGACCCTGGCCCGAGACGAGGCCTTCGGTCAGACGCTCGTGCCGACCGCTCGCCCGACCCCGTAGGTCACCGCGGCCGCGAGCGCCGCGACGAGGAGCTGGCGCGCCGCGCCCTTGAGGAGCGAGCGTCCCGTCAGCGCTGCAAGGATCGTCCCGACCCCGATCGCGGCGGCGGCGGCCACCACGATGGACACGACGAGCGCGCCGTTGCCGTGCGAGACGAGCCAGGGGAGCAACGGCAGGAGCGCACCGAGCGCGAACGTGACGAACGAGCTCAGCGCGGCGACGAGGGGGGAGCCGAGCGAGGCCGGGTCGATGCCGAGCTCCTCACGGGCATGGGTCTCGAGCGCGGTCTTGGGGTCGCGCATCATCATCTCGGCGAGCTGGGTGGCGAAGGCCGGGCTGAGGCCTCGCCGCACGTAGATCGCGGCGAGCTCCTGGTGCTCGGCGGCAGAGCTGTGCTCGAGCGCTTGGCGCTCCAGCTCGAGCTCGCGCTCCAAGAGCTCGCGCTGGGCCTGCATGGACACGAGCTCCCCGGCGGCCATCGAGAAGGCGCCTGCGATCAGGCCTGCGA
>JAJYMD010000363.1 GCA_021787255.1 Actinomycetes bacterium
CACCGTCCGGGTGCAGGACAGACCGGGAGGGGCCGGTGCGGCTGCGAGCACACCGGGAGGGGCCGGTGCGGCCGCGAGCACACCGGGAGCGGCCGGTGCGGCCGAGGACGCGCCGGAGGTCCGGGGCGCCTGACGAGCGCCTGCCGCGCTATGCGACGCCGCGCGCCTCTTCGGCGCGGTGGCGCCAGACGATGAGCGCGCCGAACGCGAGCGTGTAGCCCGCCAGCGCCAGCCAGTGCGGCGCCGCGAGCGCGTGGCCGTTGAGGACCTCGAGCCCGAGGGAGAGGTGGTGGAAGTTCGGGAGGACCCGCGCCGCCGCCTGGAGCGCGGCCGGCATGCGGCTGACCGGGGTGAAGAGCCCGCCGAAGTACGCCAGCACGAACATGAGCCCGGTCACGACCGGGAAGACCGCCTCGGTGCCAACGGCGAAGCCGACCAGCACCCCGAGCGCGGCGAACGGCAGTGCGGTGACCCACAGCAGCGCGCTGATCCCCACCCAGGTCGCAGGCGACAACGACACGCCGCCGAAGGTCCCGGCCACGAGCTCGACGAGGACGACCACCGGGAGGACGACCAGCATGCTCGCGGTCAGCTTCACGCCGACGTAGGACCACGCGGGCATGGGCGTGACGCGCAGCTGGCGTGCCCAACCGCCGGCGCGCTCCATCGCGACGCGGCTGCCGCCCGCGTTGAGCGCGGCGATCAGCGCGCCGAATGAGCACATCGAGACCATCAGGTACTCACGCCACTGCACGCCGCCGTAGACGATCTGGCCGGCACGATGGTCTCCGAGGAAGAGCATGTAGAAGAGCACCGGGAACCCCACCGTGATGGCGAGGAACTTCCAGCTGCGAAAGAGCCGCCCCACCTCGAAGCGGCCGAAGGCGACGAGCGCGCTCACCTGGACGTGGCTGTGTCGGGGCGTCGCGGCGCTGACGTCAGCGCGAGGAACGCCTCTTCGAGCCCCGCGCTCTTCACCTCGAGGTCTCGGAAGTCGACGCCGAGGTGGACGAGGACGCGCACGGACGCGTCGGCGTCGAGAGAGTCGAGCGTGACGGTGGTCCCATGCACCGTCACGTCGGTGACGCCCTCGATCGAGTTCAGCAGGTCCACGTCCGGCCGCTCACAGACGAAGCGCACCTGGCGGCTCGCGACCGCGGCCTTCAACGTCGCGCCGGGACCGTCGGCGACGACGCGCCCGTGGTGCAGCACGACGACGCGGTCCGCGACCTGGTCTGCCTCGAGGAGGTGGTGAGTCGCGAACACGATCGTGCGCCCCTCGTCGCCGAGCGCACGGATCATCTTCCAGAACTTTCGGCGCGCCTCGACGTCCATTGCGGCGGTGGGCTCGTCGAGGAAGACGACGTCCGGGTCGCCGGCGATGGCGAGCGCGAAGCGGACCCGCTGCGCCTGGCCGCCAGAGAGCTGGTCCGTCCGGCGGTAGAGCAAGGTGGCGATGGCCGCGCGCTCGACCACCACGTCCAGCGCGGCGGGATTGCGATAGAGCCGCCGGACCATGCGCACGACGTCGACGACGCGCACCCCGGGCGGAAGGCCGCTGCCGGAGCCGGTCTGGAGCATCGCCCCGACGCGACCGGACGCGACGGCCTGCCTGGGTGGACGACCGAGGACCTCCACCCGCCCGGCGCCGGGACGCACCAGGCCGAGCAGCACCGAGATGGTCGTGGACTTGCCGGCGCCGTTCGGTCCGAGGAGCGCCAACGTCTGCCCGCGCTCGACGGTGAGGTGGAGGTCGTCGAGCGCGCGGTGCTTGCCGTAGTGGTGGGTGACGCCCGAGAAGCACAGGGCCGGACCCTCGGCCCGCGCCTGCGCGAGATCGCCGCGTCGACCGAGCACCTCCGGACGCGCCTCGAGTCCCCGAGGTACCGGCGACGCCGAGCTCTCCACACCCTTCACTGCCGCTGCCACGTGCACTCTCCTCGCAGCGCCTCGGCGCGCGGCGCTGAAGGGCATGGTACGGGCTCTCGGAGCGTCGACGCAGGTCGGAAAGGCCCAATTTCCGCTCTTGGTCCGGCGTGGCGTCCCTACACTCGAGCGGTGCCCAGCACCTCCGACGACCGCCCCCCGCGCCCCGCGCGCCCGGCTCGGCGCGCCAGCGTGCGTCGAGCTGGCGCGGCGGGCGGCGTGGCGCGTCCTGCACGCGGGGCGCACCAGGCCCCGAGGCGAACAGGCGGCGCGGGCTCGCGCACCGGCGACAGGCGCGCTGGTCTGCGTGAGGAACGGGAACGCCGGGGCAACCGGGACCGCCGGGGGGAGCTGCCGCCGGCCGCCCGCCGCTGGGGCGGGGTCGCGAGGCGGGGTGCCCACGAGGTGTCGAGGCCAGAGGGCCGGGACGCTCCTGGCCGCAGCACGCGGGAGGGCCGGGGCCAGCGTGCGGAGGCTCACGCGTCGAAGGCACCGCCCCCGCCGATGGACGTGTGGGTGCGTGTCGACGCCGACGAGCCCAGGAGGGCCCCGCTGCCCTCGCCGGGCCGCTCCGAGGGGAAGGTGCGTACGGCCCCGCAGGTCCCGGCGGAGGTCGCAGCCGAGATCCGGCGGGTCGCGGCCGCCGCGACGGCCCAACACCGCGAGGCGCTGGTCGAGCGCATGGAGAAGGCGGTCGGCGCGTACGAGCGCGGACGGTACCTGGAGGCGTTCCGTTACGGGACCGAGCTCGTCCGTGAGGTCGGGTCGGTGCCGGCGGTGCGCCGCCTCGCGGGGCTCTCCGCGTACCGGCTCGGGCGGTGGCGGGACGCCGCGCGCCACCTCGACGCCTACGTCGAGCTCAGCGACGACGCCGACGCGATCCCTTCGCTGATGGACTCGCTACGCGCGCTCGGACGCCACGGGGCGGTCGGCGCCGCGTGGGGCGAGCTCCGGCGCCGCTCGCCCGACGCGGACGTGCTCGCAGAAGCGCGGATCGTGGCGGCGGGCAGCCTGGCCGACCGGGGACGGTTGCCCGAGGCGATCGAGCTGCTCGTGTCCGGGGGGGCCGGACGCGCGTTGCGCAACCCCTCGGAGCGGCATCTGCGGCAGTGGTACGCGCTCGGCGACCTCTACGAGCGGGCGGGGGACCTCCCGAGGGCGCGCGAGCTGTTCCAGCGGGTCGCACGCGTGGACCGCGAGGCCTACGACGTCTCCGAGCGGCTCGACGCGCTCGGCCGCGCGCGACCGCGCACCAGGAAGCGCCGCGCACGCACCGGCACGCCAGGAGGTCCGCCGCCAGCTGCGAAGGAGCCTCGGCGATCCACCCGAGGTGTGAAGTAGCCTCGGTCCATGGCGATCGACGTCCAGGAGCTGCTCGGCGACGAGGCGGACTTCCTGCTGGACCACGAGGCGAAGGCGTTCCCCGCCGACGGCCTCGTCCTGCCGGGGCCCGACTTCTTGGAACGCACCTTTCGCGACTCGGACCGCTCCTCGGCGGTGTTGCGCGCTCTCGGCACCCTCTACTCGCACGGGCGGCTCAAGGGCACGGGCTACCTGTCGATCCTGCCGGTCGACCAGGGCATCGAGCACTCCGCCGCGGCGAGCTTCGCGAAGAACCCCAGGTACTTCGACCCGGCGAACCTGTGCGAGCTCGCGTTGGAAGGCGAGTGCAGCGCGATCGCCACGACCCTCGGGGTGCTCGGCGCAGTGTCCCGCCGCTACGTCCACCGCATCCCCTTCATCGTCAAGCTGAACCACAACGACTTCCTCCACCTGCCCAACACCTACGACCAGGTGCCGTTCGGCTCCGTGCGCCAAGCGTTCGAGCTGGGTGCGCTGGGGGTCGGAGCCACCGTCTACTTCGGGTCCGACCAGGCAGACCGGCAGCTGCAGGAGGTGTCCGAGGCCTTCGCGCAAGCCCACGAGCTCGGCATGTTCACGGTGCTGTGGTGCTACCTGAGAAACCCCGGCTTCACGAAGGACGGCGTGAACTACGAGGTGTCCGCCGACCTGACCGGACAGGCGAACCACCTCGGCGTGACGATCGAGGCCGACCTGATCAAGCAGAAGCAGCCCGAGAACAACGGCGGGTACGTCGCGCTGGGCTTCGGGAGGACCGATCCGCTCGTCTACGACCAGCTCACGACCGAGCACCCGGTCGACCTCACTCGCTGGCAGGTCGTGAACTGCTACGCGGGCAGGATCGGCCTGATCAACTCGGGTGGCGAGTCCCGTGGCGCCGGCGACCTCGCGCAAGCGGTGCGCACGGCAGTCGTCAACAAGCGGGCCGGCGGCCAGGGGCTCATCGTCGGCCGAAAGGCCTTCCAGCGTCCCATGGAGGAGGGCGCCGCCCTCATCCACGCCATCCAGGACGTCTACCTCGACCCCGGTATCACGATCGCGTAGCTGACCGGCCCGTGCGCGAGGACGCGCCGGTAAGCTCCGCCTGCCGTGACCACCACCCGAGCGCACCCCCACGGGCACCGCCGGCTCGACCGGGTCGTCGTCCGCTTCGCCGGGGACTCGGCCGACGGCATGCAGCTGCCCGGCGACCGGTTCACCCTTTCCAGCGCGCTCTTCGGCAACGACCTGTCGACCTTCCCGGACTTCCCAGCCGAGATCCGGGCTCCGGCGGGCACCCTGGCAGGTGTGTCGGCCTTCCAGGTCCAGATCGCCGGCCACGACATCATGACGCCAGGCGACGCGCCCAACGTGCTCGTCGCGATGAACCCTGCGGCGTTGAAGGCGAACCTCGGCGTGCTGGAGCAGGGCGCGACGCTCCTGGTCAACTCGGACGCGTTCGACGAGCGCAGCCTCGCGAAGGCCGGCTACCAGTCGAACCCGCTCGCGGACGGGAGCCTCGCGGCCTTCAGGGTCTACGAGGTCCCGATGACCTCGCTCACCAAGGAGGTGTGCAAGGACGCGGGGATCAAACCGAGAGACGCGGAACGCTCGAAGAACTTCTTCGCGCTCGGGCTGGTCAGCTGGCTCTACACGCGCCCGGTGGAGCCCACGATCGAGTGGATCCTCGAGCGGTTCGCCGACAGGCCGCTCGTGGCGGAGGCGAACACGAGGGCGTTGCGCGCCGGCTACCACTTCGGCGAGACGGCCGAGCTGTTCCAGGCGAACTACGAGGTGCCGCCGGCGCGCTTTGCGCCCGGCGAGTACACCCAGGTGAGCGGGAACCAGGCGCTCGCCTGGGGGCTCGTCGCCGCGTCGGCGCTCTCGGGCCTTCCGCTGTT
>JAJYMD010000043.1 GCA_021787255.1 Actinomycetes bacterium
CGCTCCTCGTGGGAGGCGGCCAGGAGCGCGAGCGCAGAGCCGGCACGCACGACGTCGCCGGTGCCGTCGGGCTCGCGACGGCGCTCGCCGCTGCGGCGAGAGAGCGCGAGGAGGAGACGGTGCGCGTGGGTGCGTTGCGCGACCGGCTGGCCGACGGTCTCCTCGCCGCGGTCCCGTCGGTGACCGAGGCCGCAGACCGGAAGTCCGTGCTGCCGGGACACTGCCATCTGTGCTTCGAGGCCGTCGACCGCGAGGAGCTCGTGGTGCTCCTCGACGAGGCCGGGGTCTGCGTGTCGGCGGGGGCTGCGTGCGCAAGCGGTGCGCTGGAGCCGAGCCACGTGCTGGCGGCGATGGGCGTGCCGGCAGCGGTCGCCCGTGGCTCGATCCGTTTCAGCCTCGGCTACACGACGACGCCCGCCGACGTCGAGCGTGCGCTCGCGGTCGTCCCCGAGGCCGTCGCGCGCTTGCGGGGCTGAACGGCCGCGGCGGAGGCGAGGGAGTCGGCGGCGGTGCGCGTGCTCGTGGCGATGTCCGGAGGTGTGGACTCCTCGGTCGCCGCCGCCCTGCTCGTCGCGGAGGGCCACGACGTCGTCGGCGCCACCCTGAAGCTCTGGGGAGGCCAGCAGAGCTCGGGGTGCTGCTCGGTCGCGGACGTCGAAGATGCCCGCCGCGTCGCGCAGCAGCTCGGCATCGCGCACCACGTCTTCAACTACACCTCCGAGTTCGAGCGGGACGTCGTCAGCCCGTACGTTGCCGCGCACGCCGCCGGTCGCACGCCCAACCCGTGCATCGAGTGCAACCGCCACATCAAGTTCGACCGGCTGCTCCTGCGCGCTCGGAGGCTCGGCTTCGACCGTCTCGCGACGGGCCACCACGCTCGAGTGCTCGAGCGCGCGGGCCGCTTCTCGCTGCGGCGCGGAGCCGACCCGCTGAAGGACCAGTCCTACGTCCTCTCGATGCTCGGGCAGTCGCAGCTCGGCGAGATCGTGCTGCCGGTGGGGCACATGACCAAGTCGCAGGTGCGCGCCGAAGCCAGCAAGCTGGGGCTGCGCACGGCCGGGAAGCCCGACAGCCAGGACGTCTGCTTCATCCACGACCGCGAGGGGCGCGGGGGGTTCCTGTCGTCCCGTCTCGACCTGCACCCCGGCGAGGTGGTCGACGAGGAGACCGGCGCGCACCTCGGCGCGGTGGATGCCGTCGAGCTCGTGACCGTGGGTCAGCGCCGCGGCATGCCGGCTTGGAGGGAGCGCCGCTACGCGGTCGCGGTCGACGTGGCTGCGCGCCGCGTCACGGTCGCGGGCGCGTCTCGAGCCGCGGTCCGCGAGGTGTGGCTCGTGCCGGGGAGCGTCACCTGGGTGGACCTGCCCCTCGCAGACGGCGGCGAGGCCGTCGCGCAGGTGAGCGCCCACGGACGTCCAGCCCCTTGCACCGTCAGCGTGTCCGCCGACGGGTCCTCGCTCCGCTGCCGCTTCGCCGTTCCGCAGTCTCCGGTCGCGCCGGGCCAGACCCTCGCCCTCTACGACGCCGCGGACCCAGACGCCGTGCTTGGCGCGGGCATCGTCGCCGCGTGCCGGAGGGATCCGTGAACGGCGTGCCCGCGCCGAGCGTCGACGCAGATGGCGGGCCGGATCGCCGGACACCCGCCGAGCGAGCGGCGGAGCTCCGGAAGCTGATCGCGTACCACGACGAGCGCTACTACGTCCTCGACGCGCCCGAGATCCCCGACGCCGACTACGACGCGTTGGTCCGCGAGCTCCGGCAGATCGAGGCCGAGCACCCCGAGGTCATCACCCCGGACTCTCCGACCCAGCGCGTGGGTGGGGCGGCCGAGACCCAGCTGTTCGCGCCGGTCCGCCATCGCATCCCGATGATGAGCCTCGACAATGCGTTCGACCAGGCGGAGCTGGACGCGTGGGCCGACCGGCTGCGCCGCCAGCTGCCCGAGGTCGATCTGGAGATGCTCGACTTCAGCTGCGAGCCGAAGGTGGACGGGGTCGCGATGTCCCTCACCTACGTCGACGGACGCTTCGCCCAAGCCGCGACGCGCGGCGACGGCGTGACCGGTGAGGACGTCACCGCGAACGTCGCCACCATCTCCGCCGTGCCGCGCGAGCTGAAGATCCCCGCTCCCCACCACCTCGAGGTGCGCGGCGAGGTCTACATGCCCACGGCGACATTCGCCGAGCTGAACCGTCGCGCCGAGGCTCAGCGGGTGAAGACGTTCGCCAACCCTCGCAACGCGGCCGCGGGCTCGCTGCGCCAGAAGGACCCTGCGGTCACCGCCTCGCGTCCGCTCTCGTTCTGGGCGTACCAGATCGGCGAGGTCGACGGCGCACTCCCCGAGGCGAGCGTCCGCAGGTCGGTCGCTCGGCGCGACGGCGCCTCGGAGTGGCCGCCGGGCACGCAGAGCGCGGCGTTGGAGCTGCTCAGGGCCGCGGGGTTCCCGGTGAGCCCCGACTCGCGCAAGGTGCGCGGCGTGACCGCGGCCTTCGCCCGCTGCCGGGAGCTCGAGGCGCACCGCCACGACCTTCCCTACGAGATCGACGGGGTCGTCGTGAAGATCGACGACCTCTCGCTGCACGACCGCCTGGGCGCGACTTCGCACGCGCCCCGGTGGGCGATCGCGTTCAAGTTCCCTCCCGAGGACCGCACGACCCGCCTGTTGGACATCATGGTGTCGATCGGCCGGACGGGGCGGGCGACGCCGTTCGCCGTGCTCGAACCGGTCTTCGTCGGCGGCTCGACCGTCCACCTCGCTACCTTGCACAACGAGGACCAGGTGCGCCTGAAGGACGTGCGGCCCGGCGACCTCGTGATCGTCCACAAGGCCGGCGACGTGATCCCCGAAGTGGTGGGGCCGGTCCTCGGTCCTGGCACGGACGCCGGCGGAGACGGGGCCGCAGCGCCCGAGCGGCCACCGCCGTGGAAGTTCCCGGCCACGTGCCCTTCGTGCGGCGGACCGCTGACGAGGTTGCCGGGAGAGAGCGACACCTACTGCACGAACATCGACTGCCCCGCCCAGCGCGTGCAGCGGATCGTCCACTTCGCCTCGCGCGCGGCCATGGACATCGAGGGGTTGGGCGAAGAACGGGTCGTGCAGCTCGTGCAGGCCGGCATGGTCACCGACCCCGTCGATCTCTACCTCCTCCGGGCAGAGCAGCTCGAGACGCTCGAGCGGTTCGGCGCGATCTCCTCGAAGCGGCTCGTCGAGGCGATCCAGGGCTCGAAGTCCCGGCCGCTGTCCCGCCTTCTCGTCGCGCTGGGCATCCGTCACGTCGGCCCGACGGGGGCCCGGGCGCTCGCGCACGCCTTCGGCACGCTCGGGGCGCTCCGGCACGCGAGCGCAGAGGAGCTCGCCGCCGTCGAGGGCGTCGGGACCGTGATCGCCGAGAGCGTGGCCGAATTCTTCTCGAACCCCCGCAACGTGACGGCGCTGGACCGGCTCGTGGCGCTCGGCGTCCGGACCGACGAGCCGGGTGCCGTCCGCCCGCGGGGCGGTCGGCCACCTGCCGCAGCGGCGGGGGTGGAGGCCGTGCCCCAGACGCTCGCCGGGAAGTCCGTGGTCGTGACCGGCGCCCTCGAGGGATACACCCGCGAGGAGGCCGAGGCGGCGATCGTCGCCCGTGGCGGGAAGTCGCCGGGAAGCGTCTCGAAGAAGACGTTCGCCGTCGTGATGGGTGCCTCGCCAGGGGTGGCAAAGACCCAGAAGGCAGAGGAGCTGGGGGTGCCGGTCGTCGACGGGTCCCGGTTCGGCGAGCTGCTGGAGACCGGCGAGGTCCCTGGCTGAACCGCTCCGCTTCCTCTGCGCCTCCCTTGCGCTTCCCCTCCTCCTCTCCTCCGCTTCCTCTGCGCCGTTACGGCGCTCGGTGACGGCGGGCGCCCAGCACGTCCGGCGAGCGGTCCGGCCCGGCTCCGACCTGGGACGCGAGGAGGGCCACGTGCAGCGCCACGCGTACCTCGGGCACCTCGAGGTCGCGTCCGAGCACGGAGGCGAGGCGTTCGAGGGAGTGGTAGAAGGACGCGCGGCTCATGTGGCTGTGTGCCGCCGCCGCAGATTTGTTCCCCGAAGAGCTCAAGAATGCGGCGAGGACGTCGACGAGGCGGGTCCCGTGCTGCTCGTCGTGCTCCCACAGCGGGCGGAGCTGGCTTGCGACGAACCGTTGGACGCGAGGGTCGTCACCGAGGAGGCGCAGCAGTCCTCGCAGCTCGATGTCGTGGATGGTCGAGACGCGCGCGTCGCCGGAGCCGAGCATGGCACGTGCCGCTTCGTCTGCGTCCGCGAAGGCTCTCGTGAGGTCCTCGAGATCCGGGTCCTCCGCGAGGAAGGCCGCACCCACCGCGAGGCACTCGGGAGGCCCCGCGTAGCCCTGCCGCAGCTCCGTCGCGACGATCCCGGCCCGGTCCGCATGCGTCTCGTGGGGCGGGACGGCGATGAGCGCGCAGACGAGGTCGTCGCGTAGCTGTCCCACGACGGCGACCGTGCGGGTGCGCTCCACCGCTTGGACGACGGCCTGCTCATGGCAGAAGGGAGATGCGGAGCGCACCGCGAGCGCCGTCAGCCGGTGTGGGCGCAGCGTCACGCCGAGGGAGCGTGCCCGTACGTGCAGCTCGTTGACAGAGCTGCATCGGCCGTGCACGACGTCCTCGATCAGGTCCCGCTGCGCAGCGTGCTCGAGCGACGCCGGCGTTCCTGCGAGGAGCCATCCGACGGCCAGCATCGACCCGCCCGTCTCCAGCACCGCCTGGTGGAGCACCTGCGGCGCGTCCTCGAGGAGGAGGACCACTCGTCCGCGCGGCTGGCCGGACGGCTGGACCGGGGCCGCCAGCCATCCGGGACCGCGCTCGCCCAGGCGCCTGCTCCGGGCCTCCCAGCCGGCGAGCAGCACCTCGAGCGGCACTGTGGCGGCCGCCACCGCCAACGGCCGGTGGGCAGGCCCTTCGAACACCACGGGACAGTGCGCGAGCTCGCTCATCAGCGACACCACGTCGTTCGGGGAGGCGGCCGGGCCGAGGGCGTGGAACGCTCTGTGCACGTGCTCTCGGATCCGGAGCTGGGCCAGCTGGCCGTGGAGGATCCTCGCGTGCACAGCTTCGGTGATCGCGACGAACGGGACCTCCCGCTCGAGCGCGATGAGCGGCAGCTCCCACTTCTCCGC
>JAJYMD010000221.1 GCA_021787255.1 Actinomycetes bacterium
CCAGAACGCAGCCGTGGCATGCATCCCCGCGGACGTCGGGACGTCAGGCGCGAACCTGGCGAATCGCTCGGTCGCCTCGTCGAAGAACGACGCCACGATGACGTCGTCATGGCGTCCGTGCTCGGCGAGCAGCGCAGCGAGCAGCCGTTCGTAGGGCTCGACGGCCGGTGCCGTTTGCTTCAAATCGAGGTTCAGCACCACCCCCGGGCACAGCTCGAGCACCTCGCGCAGCGTCGGGACCCGGAAGTCGGGGTCCTCGGGCGCGCGACCCCTGAGGGGGTAGTCGGAGGGCGCGAGGTCGTGCCTCGCGTCGGCGCCCGGCACGAACCAGTACGCGTTGTCGAGCCTCCGGAGCTCCTCCAAGGTCAGCAAGGCGATCGCGCCGGTGCCGTTGGTCGTGCGGTCGACCGTCGCATCGTGGCACACGACGAGCTCGCCGTCGGCGGTCGCATGCACGTCGAGCTCGATGCCGGTCGCCCCCGCGGCGAGCGCGCAGCGGATCGCGTGCAGCGTCGAGGAGGGTTGCTCCCGCGCCCCGCCCTGGTGCGCGTAGGCGAGGACCCGCCGCTCGAGCCACGGGTTCTGCGCGAGGGTCATGGCGCTGGTCCGTCCGGGGCTCTCGGGCCCTCCTGGGTCCCCACGGGAGCGAGAATACGCAGACCGGGCGCGTCCAGGTGCCGGTGCCGCCCCGGGCGGCCGCGCCGGTAACCTCGGGTCGCCGTGCTCGACCATCTCCTCGTCGACTTCATCGCTGCAGTGCAGGACGCGTTCGACCGGGCGCTTCTCGAGCGCCAGGCCATCGAGGAGCGGTTCCAGGTCGACGTCTTCCTCGGTGACGTCTCCTTCGAGACGAGCTACAGCCTCCCAGGCGAGGGCCAGCCTCCCCGGGTGCGCGTCGACATCTCGATCGACTGGCCGACCTGGAGCCAGACCGCCTACCGCAGCTGGTCGATCGGCGAGACGCCCGCCGAGATGCCCGAGGCCGTCCTCGAGGTCTCGATGCGCATCCAGCGTCTGGCCGAGATGCCCTCGGCAGAGCGCGTGCTCTCGGTGCTCCCGCCCGCGAGCCCCCCGATCGGCCGCGACCCGCTCGTCCGGACGGCGACGACCGTCGAGGAGGTCCACGCCGATCCCTCGGCGGACGGGCCCGGCGACGAGCCCTCGGTGCACTGGGCCGTCGAGGGGAGCTACGAGGGCGTGATCCGGTTCGAGGAGGCACAGCTCGAGGACCCCGAGTCGCTCGGGCCGATCGCCGATGCGCTCACCGGCTGGGTCTCCTCCACGCTCGTGCGCATGGCCGACCTGCCGCTCTCCTTCCACCCGCCGGACCCCGCCGGCGCGACGTGACCCGCGCCCGCCGCCGCCTCCTCGGCGCGGCGGCCCTCGGGGCGTGCGGGCTCGTGCTGGCCGCGTGCTCGAGCGGCATCACAGCCGCCTCGTTCACGACCACGCCGACGACCGTCCAGGGCGTGACACTGTCGACCGAGCGCTCGCCGGCCGGGCGCATCCTCGCGACGCCGTCGGGCCGCACGCTGTACGACTTCACGCCCGACACGCCGACATCGAGCCGGTGCACGAGCGGGCTGTGCGTCAGGCTGTGGCCCCCGCTCCTCACGACGACCACGACCCCGAGGGTCGGCAAAGGGCTCGAGCCGTCCCTCGTCGGCACGATCCGCCGGCCGAACGGCCAGCTCCAGATCACCTATGGAGGCCACCCGCTGTACACGTGGGAGGGCGACACATCTCCAGGCATGATCACTGGCCAGGCGATCCTGAACGTCGGGGGCTACTGGTACGTGATCTCGCCGACGGGCAGGCAGATCACGACGCCCTTCCGGGTGACACGCTCGGCGGTCCGCCGGCGATGAGCTCCGGTCTTCGCCCGGGCCTTCAGCCTCCGAGCAGCGCTCCCAGCGCGGCACCGATCGCGTCGAGCTCGACCGAGGCGGCCTCGAGGGACCTGGCGAGGCCGTCGCCGCCGACCGGGCGGACGACCTCGACGTAGCCCTTCAGCTTCGGCTCGGTCCCGCTCGGGCGAACGAGGACACGGGCACCGCCGGCGAGCCAGAAGCCGACCACGTCGGCCGGCGGGAGGGCCGGCAGCCCTTGCTGCCACACGCCGCCCCCGGAGAGGTCGAGCGAGCGGACGACCTCGAGCCCTGCGATCCCGGCCGGCGGCGACGCTCGCAGGCGCGCCATCCGCTCCCCGGGGTCGCGCGTGGCGATCGAGTGCTGCGCCGTGAGGTGGACCCCGTAGCGTCGCATGAGCGAGCCGAGGCGCTCTTCGATCGTCGACCCGCGTGCCCGCAGGTCGCCGGCGAGCGCGAGGAACGCGAGCCCGGCGCCGATCCCGTCCTTGTCGCGCACGGCGTCGCCCACCGCGTACCCGAGCGCCTCCTCGTAGCCGAACACGAGGCGGCTGCCTTCGACCGCGTCCACGGCGCGCACGACCCACTTGAAGCCGGTGAGCGTCGCGACGAACGGCACCTCAGCGTCTGCGGCGATCTTCCCGAGCATGCTCGACGAGACGATCGAGGCGGCGACGAGCGGACGCGCCCCGGCGTCGCCCGGCGGGCGCCACCCCTCTGCCACGCGGTCGAGGACGAAGGCGCCGAGCAGCACGCCGACCTCGTCGCCGGTCAGCCGCCGCCACCCCGACGCGGCCGCCGCATCGGGAACGGCGACGGCGAGCCGGTCCCCGTCCGGGTCGTTCGCGAGGACCAGGTCCGCGCCGAGCGCCCTGGCATCCTGGAAGGCGAGGTCGAGCGCCCCGGGCTCTTCGGGGTTCGGGGAGGCGACCGTCGGGAAGTCGGGGTCAGGAGCAGCCTGCGCGGCGACCACCGAAGGCGGCGCGTGCCCGGCGAGGCGAAGCGCGTCGCAGAAGAGCGCACCGGCCACGCCGTGCATCGGCGTGTAGACGATCGAGAGCGGCTGCGCCGGGGGGCGAGCGTCGGGGACCGCTGCGACGACGCAGCGCAGGTAGGCCTCGGACAGCTCGCCTCGGTGGCGCACGACGAGCGGGCCGCAGGGATCCCCGAGCGGCACCGAGGAGAGCGGGCCGACCTGGTCGATGAGCGACTCGATCTCTGCGTCCACCGGCGGCACGATCTGGGCCCCGTCGCCGAGGTAGAGCTTGTAGCCGTTGTCGGCGGGGGGGTTGTGGCTCGCGGTGATCATGACCCCTGCGGCAGCTCCGAGGTGGCGGACGGCGAACGCGAGCAGCGGCGTGGGCCCGCGGTCCTCGAGGCGGTGGACGAGGAGGCCGTGGCCGGCGAGCACGGAGGTGGCCTCGTCGGCGAGCTCGCTCGACCTGTGCCGCGCGTCGCAACCCACGACCACGCCGGCGCGCCGAGCCTCCGGCACGTGCGCGTCGAGCCAGCAGGCGAGCGCCGCGGTCGTCTGGCGGACCACCGCGCGGTTCATGCGGTTGGGCCCCGCACCGAGCGCGCCGCGCAGCCCTGCGGTGCCGAAGCGGAGCCGGCCCGCGAAACGGTCGGCGAGCTCAGCGCGCGACGCGTCGGTGCCCTCGGCGAGCAGCCGCTCGATCTCGGCGCGGTCTGCGGCGTCGGGATCCTGGGCAGCCCACTCGCGCGCCGCGCCGAAGAGGTCGGTCACCGCCGGCCCACCTCGTAGGCCGGGTCGATCGCGCCCGTCACGGTCCTCACGGCGCGCTCAGGTCCCCACCGGGTGCCAGACCGTCTTGATCTCGACGAACGCGCGTAGACGCCGAAGCGACGGGGTGGCGACGAAGTCCTCGTCGAAGGCGGCCACCCGCTTCAGGTTGCCCGCGGCCAGGCGCTCGAGCTCGGCTCTGCTCGGTGCGTGCGCGCCGGTCACGTCGATGCCGTCGACGTCCATGTGAGCGGCCAGCACCGGCGCAAGCTCGGAGGTCCTGCCGGTCAGCACGTTCACGACGCCCGCCGGCACGTCCGCGACCGCGAGTACCTCGGCGAAGCTGACCGCAGGCAGTGGACGCCCCTCGCTCGCGACGCACACCACGGTGTTGCCGGTCACCACCACCGGGGCGAGGACGCTCACCAGCCCGAGCAGGCTGGAGGACTGCGGGGCGAGGACGGCGACCACGCCGGTCGGCTCGGGCACCGAGAAGTTGAAGTACGGGCCCGCCACCGGGTTGGACGCCCCGAGCACCTGGGCGAGCTTGTCCGACCAACCCGCGTACCAGACGAGCCGGTCCACCGACGCGCCGACCAGACGGCGCGCGGCGCCCGGGCCCACGCCCTCGGCGGCAGCGACCTCCTCTGCGAACTGCGCCCGGCGGCCCTCGAGCATCTCGGCGACGCGGTAGAGCACCTGGCCGCGCTGGTAGGCGGTCGCTGCTTCCCACGAGCCGAGCGCTCGACGGGCGGCGACCACCGCGTCGCGCGCGTCCTTTCGCGACGCGAGGGAGGCGTTCGCGAGCAGGGAACCGTCCGCGGCGCGCACCGGGTACGAACGGCCGGACTCCGAGCGCGGAAACCCGCCGCCGACGAACAGCTTGTAGGTCTTGCGGACCGCCACGCGCGTCGTCGGGTCAGGCATCGAGGTAGGCCTCCAGGCCGTGACGTCCGCCCTCGCGCCCGAAGCCGGACTCCTGATAGCCGCCGAAGGGGCTCGCCGGGTCGAACCGGTTGTAGGTGTTGGCCCACACCACCCCGGCCTCCAGGTGCCGGGCCATCCATAGGGCGAGGCTCCCCTTCTCCGTCCAGACGCCGGCGGACAGGCCGTAGGGCGTGTTGTTCGCCTTGGCGACCGCCTCCGCTGGCGTGCGGAACGTGAGCACCGAGAGCACCGGGCCGAAGATCTCCTCGCGGGCGATCCGGTGCGACTGGCTGACCCCGGTGAAGACGGTGGGAGGGAACCAGTACCCGCGCGCGGGCAGGGTGCAGGGGGGGGACCACCGCTCGGCTCCTTCGGCGGCGCCCGCATCCGCGAGACGCCGGATCTTGTCGAGCTGCTCTGCGGAGTTGATGGCCCCGATGTCGGTGTTCTTGTCGAGCGGGTCCCCGAGTCGCAGCGTCCCCAGCCGCTCCCGGAGCCGGTCGAGCACGAGCTCTGCGACGGACTCTTGGACCAGCAGCCTCGAACCTGCGCAGCAGACGTGGCCTTGGTTGAAGAAGATGCCGTTCACGATGC
>JAJYMD010000474.1 GCA_021787255.1 Actinomycetes bacterium
GCCCGCATCAGCACCGAGGTGATGAGCGAGTTGATGCACGAAGACTTGCCCGCGCCCGTCGCGCCGGAGATGAGCACGTGGGGCATCTCGGCGAGGTTGACGATCACCGGCCGCCCGGCGATGTCCCGCCCGAGCGCGACCTCCAACGGGTGGCCCGCCCGCGCGGCGGCCGAGGAGGCCAGGATGTCTCCGAGCGCGACGAGCTGGCGCTGGCGGTTCGGCACCTCCACGCCGATGGCGGACTTCCCGGGGATGGGGGCAAGGATGCGGACGTCTGGCGACGCCATCGCGTACGCGATGTCCCGGTGGAGGCTGGTCACGCGCGCGACCTTCACCCCCGTCCCGAGCTCGAGCTCGTAGCGGGTCACCGTCGGACCGATCGTCCGGCCGACGAGACGCGTGTCGACCCCGTGCGCGGCGAGCGCTGCCACGAGCGTGACCCCTGCCTGCTCGATCAGCCGCTCGTCGAGCCGCTGCTCCTTCGAGCGCGCGAGGAGACGGAGCGGCGGCAAGCGCCACTCTGCGCCGGAAGGCGCCGTCCGGAGGCCGCTGCCGGCCAGCGGGTCTCCGCCGTCGCGTTCGGTCCTCTCCTCGGAGCCGGCCGCGGCGAGGACGGGAGGACCGGGAACAGGGACGCCAGCGTCCTGGTCGCGCGCCGCCTCGCCGCTTGCGCCCTCGCGCCGCGTCGCGCGTGCAGCGACGGCCTCAGCACCGGCCCCCTCGCCGACGCGCGCTCCGGCACCGACGTGTGCCCCGGCGCCGACGGCTGTGGCGTCGCCCAGGCCCCCGAGGCCGTCGAGCCCTCGAGCGCCTTCCCCGGAGGCACTCGAGGGCCCCATCGGCTCGATCGGCGGATCCACCCCGAGGTCGAGCACGCGCGGCGGCCGGTCGGCCGCCCTCCAGAGCGCTGCGCCCGCCACGGAGAACGGCCGTCCCAGGTTCTTCAGCTTCCCGCCGGTCGCGAGCATGCCGCCCACCACGCCGATCGCGAGGAGCAGGACCACGGCACCTGCCGTCCCGAGCCCGTAGACGAGCGTGCGGCCGGCCAGGACCCCGAGGACGCCGCCGGCGCCGCTCAGCGCGGCTCGTGACGCCGAGAGCGAGGGCGTCCCCCCGGCGATCTCGGACAGCCCCGACACGGCGACCAGGGCGACGGCCGCTCCGCTACCCGCCCGCCCAGAGAGCACGCGCCGGCGCCCGGAGACCACCGCAGCCCCGGCCCCGACGGCGGAGGGCGGCAGCACGAACCGCGCCCACCCCAGCCCCAGCCCGAGCCCGACGTCCACGGCATGGCCCACGTCGCCGGCGCCGTCGCCGTAGAGGGCGAGGGCGAGCAGGACGCCGACGGTGAGGAGACCGATCGCCCAGAGGTCGGCAGCGTGGTCGCTCAACGCCCGGCCTGCGCCCGAGCCCCGAGGAGCGGCGCCGCGCGCGCCGCGCGCCGGTGCCCGTCCCGGAGCGCGCCGCCTCCCGGCGCGCGCCTTCGCCTCGCGGTCCGCTGAGGACCCGGTGCGGGCTCGACCCGAGGGCGCTCTGCGATTCGTGGCCACCACAGTGGCAACGAGGCTACTGCCGCCGAGGCGTGGATCGAAGGAAGCGACCGAGCGGTGAGCCTCCTGCAGCAGCGGTCCCGGGCAACCCGCCCTGCGCGTCCGGTGGATCAGACCGCGATCACGACGGGGACGATCATCGGACGCCGCCGCGTCCGCTCGTTCACGAGGCGCCCGAGCGCCCGCCGTGCGTGGCGAGTGAGCACCTCCACGTCGTGCGCACCCTCGCGCATCGCGTCCGCCAGCGCCTCTGCGACGGCGTTCGACGCGTCGCCGAGCAGGTCCTCCGCCTCTGGCGCGTGCACCCAACCCTTCGTCTCGATCTGGGGCGCGCCGGTGAGGGCCTTGCGCTGAAGGTCCACGGTCGCCACCACCATCACGACCCCCTCCTCTGCGAGCTGGCGCCGGTCGCGCAGGACCCCATGACCGACGTCGCCGACCGTCCCGTCGACGTACAGATAGCCGGCGGGGACCGTGCCGTCGCGCCTCAACCCCGTCTCGTCGAGGCGCACGGCGTCGCCGTCCTCGCACAAGAGGACCTGGTCGGCAGCGACGCCCATCCGGCGGGCCAGCTCGGCATGGTGGACGAGGTGGCGATACTCGCCGTGGACGGGGACGAAGGCCCTCGGCTTCGCCACCGCGAGCAGCGTGCGCAGCTCGCCCTGGCGGGCATGGCCGCTCACGTGCACGGAGTCGGTGCCGGTGTGCACGACCTGCGCGCCACGCCGGTGGAGCTCATCGATCACGCGCCCGACCGACCACTCGTTGCCTGGGATCGGATGCGCGCTGATCACGACGACGTCGCCGTCGGCGACCTGGAACCACTTGTTGTCCCCGGTCGCCATGAGCGAGAGCGCCGACATCGGCTCCCCCTGCGAGCCGGTCGAGATCACGCACACGTCCCCGGGAGGCAACCGGTCGACGTCCTCGATCTCGACGAGGGTCCCAGACGGCACGGCGAGGAGGCCGAGGCGCTGGGCGAGGTCGACGTTCTTCGCCATCGACCTTCCGAGGGTGGCGACCTTGCGTCCCGAGGCGACCGCGGCGTCGATCACCTGCTGGACGCGATGGATGTGGCTCGCGAAGCACGCGACCACCATGCGCCGTCCGGCGCTCGCAGCGAAGACCCGCGCCATGGTCACACCGACGGTGCTCTCGGAGGGAGTGAACCCCGGCTCCTCGGCGTTCGTCGAGTCCGACAGCAGGAGCGCGACCCCCTCGCCGGAGGCGATGGCGCCGATCCGAGCGAGGTCCGTGAGCCGCCCGTCGACGGGCTCGAGGTCGATCTTGAAGTCCCCGGAGTGCAGGACCACCCCTCGAGGGGTGTGGAACGCGAGGGCGAAGCTGCACGGCACCGAGTGGGTCACCGGGATGAACTCCACCTCGCAGGGCCCGATGACCCTCCGCTCGCCGTCGCCCACGGCGATGTAGCGCGTCCGGCGACCGGCACCCGCCTCCTCGATGCGGGTGCGCGCGAGGCCGAGGGAGATCTCCGAGCCATAGACCGGCACGTCGAGGTCTCGCAGCAGGTAGGCCAGCCCCCCGGTGTGGTCCTCGTGCCCGTGCGTGAGCACGACGGCCTCCACCCGGTGCGCGTTCTCCCGCAGGTACGTGAAATCGGGGAGCACGAGGTCCACACCGGGCATGTCGGGGTCGGGGAACATCACGCCGCAGTCGAGGACCACGATGCGCCCGTCCACCTCGACGCACGCACAGTTGCGTCCGATCTCCCCGAGGCCGCCGAGGAAGACGACCCGCACGAAGGACCGCTCGGACACCGGCCTTGCCGGCGCGACGCTCAAGACGCCGCGGAGAGCGGAGCGGCGCCCAGGCGCGTGAGGATGCGCAACGTCTCGCCCTCCAGCTCCGGGGGCGCCTCGCCGAGCGGCAGGCGGCACTGGCCGACGCGCAACCCCAGCGCCCGGCAGGCCGCCTTCGCCGGTAGCGGGTTCGGGAACTGCTCGGTCGACTCGAAGTCGTAGGACTCGACGAGCCGCGCGTTCTCCGATCTGGCCGTCTCCAGGTCGCCGTTGCGCGCCGCATCGACCATGCGGTGCATCTCCGGCCCGGCCCAGTGCGCGCACACCGAGATCACGCCGACCGCGCCGACCGCTACGAGCGCGAGGGTGAGCGAGTCGTCGCCGCTGTAGACCTCGAAGGAGCTCGGCGCGTGGACGACCAGCCGTGCGGCGCCCGCCGGGTCGCCGGTCGCGTCCTTCACGCCGACCACGTTCCGCACCTCGTGGGCGAGGCGCAGCACGGTCGGCTGCGCGATCCGCCTGCCCGTGCGCGCGGGGATGTCGTAGAGCACCACCGGCAGCTCCGTCGCGGCGGCCACGGCGCTGAAGTGCGCGAACAGCCCGTCCTGAGACGGACGGCTGTAGTAGGGCGTCACGACGAGGACACCGTCGACGCCGCATTCGCCCGCCAACTTGGTCAGCTCGATCGAGTGGCGCGTGTCGTTGGTCCCGGTGCCCGCGAGCACCGGGACGGTGACCGCCGCGGACACGTTGCGCCACAGCTCGCGCAGCTCGTCGTCGGAGAGGACCGGTCCCTCTCCCGTGGTCCCTCCAAGGACGAGGCCGTCGCTGCCGTGGCCGGTCAGCCAGCGCGCGAGCTCGACGGCGGCGTCGACGTCCAGCGAGCCGTCGGGTCCGAACGGCGTCACCATCGCGGTGATCACCGCACCGAAGCGGGCTGGACGCATCTCCTGCACGCTACCAGCGCCCGGAGTCAAGCGAGGTTCCTCGCGGCGGGCGAGCCGTCGGCCTCGGCGTCGGCCTCCTGGGCGGCGTCGGCCAGGTCCTCGAAGCCGATGGCGCCCATCTCGGCGAACTTCTCCCGGAGCCAGCCTCCCGCTGCGTCGAGCAGCCCAAGCTTCTTCAGGTTCGGGACGATCTTCGAGAAGAGGAGCACCTGGAACTCGTCGCGTCCAGGCGCGCGGGACATCACCGTGACCACGTCCTCGGCGGGCACCTCGAGGCGCTCCCAGACCTCCTGCATCAGCATGCGATCCTTCATCCGCACCGCCGCTTCGAACGCGAACTCCTGGCGCTCGCGCAGCTCGGCGTCGGTGAGCTGCGCGTAGTGCTCCTGGAGGCTGAGCACGCCGAAGGCGACGTGGCGCGCCTCGTCGGCCATCACGTAGCGCAGAAGCTGCTTCAAGAGCGGCTCTTGGGTCATCGAATGGATGAAGCCGAAGGCCGCGAGCGCGAGTCCCTCGACCATGATCTGCATGCCGAGGTAGGTCATGTCCCACCGCCGGTCGCCGATGATGTCGTCGAGCAGCAGCCCGAGGTGCGCGTTGATCGGGTAGTGGCCCGACAGCTTCTCGTCGAGGTAGCGAGAGAAGACCTCGACGTGGCGCGCCTCGTCCATGACCTGGGTCGCGGCGTAGTACTTCGCGTCGATCCATGGCACCGTCTCGACGATCTTCGCGGTGCAAAGGAGCGCGCCCTGCTCCCCGTGCAGGAATTGCGAGAGCATCCAGTTCTGGTTCTCCATCCCGAGACGGAGCCACTCCTCGTCGCCCCAGCGCTCGAGCACGGTCCCCGCGACGTCCTGGGGC
>JAJYMD010000478.1 GCA_021787255.1 Actinomycetes bacterium
GCTCGGGGCATACCTCGAACGGGGTCTGCTCGTCGTCTACCCGATCGACGAATGAACGACGAATGAACAACGAATGAACAACGAATGAACAACGAATGAACGCAGCCGAGGCACCCTTCCCGCGAGGTGCGCCGGCCGAGACCAGAGCGCGGAGACAAGTGAGGTGAGTCCGATGCTCGCAGATGTGGGCCTCGTCGTCGGAGTGGTGCTCGGGGCTGTCGTGGCAGCGGGGGTGCTCGCGCTGGTCGCCTGGGGGACCTTGCAGATCGTCCAGCAGGGGAGCGTCGGCGTGGTGAAGCGGTTCGGTGAATTCCGTGACATCCGTCAGCCCGGGCTCCATCTGCTGGTGCCCTTCGTCGACCGCATGGTCAAGGTGGACATGCGCGAGTTCCCCATGACCGGTGACCAGCAGTCGGTGATCACGAAGGACAACGTCGCGTTGCGCGTGAGCGCCACCATCTTCTGCCAGGTGATCGACGTGAAGGCGTCGCTCTTCGAGATCGCCGACTACCAGCTCGCGGTGGACCAGCTGTCGCGCACGGCGCTGCGTGCGGTGTTCGGGGAGCTCACCCTCGACCAGTCGCTCTCAGAGCGCGACACCATCAACACGCGCATGCAGGACCACATGGCCGATGCGGCGATGAAGTGGGGCGTCCGCCTGAACCGGATCGAGATCCTCGACATCACCCCCCCGCAGAACGTCCTCCAGGCGATGTCCGAGCAGAAGGAGGCCGAGCAGCACAAGCGCGCCGCGATCTTGAAGTCCGAGGGCGAGCAGCAGGCGGCGATCAACTCCGCGGGAGGCCAGCGCCAGGCGGTCATCTTGGAGGCCGAGGGCGCGAAGCAGGCGGCGATCCTCGCCGCGGAAGCGCAGATGCGCGTGCTCGAGCTGCAGGCAGAGGGCGAGAAGAAGGCGCTCACCCTGCGGGGTCAGGGCCAGGCGGCTGCGCTCGGGGCCATCGACGAGGTCGCCATCAACCCGAACACGCTCGCGGTCATGCAGCTCAGGGCGTTGCAGGACGTCGCCTCGGCGCCCAACACGAAGGTCGTCGTCCCCTACGAGGCCGCTGGGCTCGTGGGCGGCGCGCAGGTGCTCGTCGACGCGCTGAGGTCCGGGGCCAACGAGGACGGCGCGAAGGCCGCGCAGACGAACGGCGCGTGGCCCAAGGGCGGCGCGGCGCCGGCCTGACACGCCGAGCTCGGCGTCCACCGGATCCGGCACGCCCACCGGCCCGCTCCCCACCGAGGGGCGCGGGGCGCCCGTTCCGCTCACGCCCAGGTCCTGGGGCGACCGTTCCGTCGCGTGACTGCGGCGGTGCACTCGGCCACGCTGACCGGGACGACCGGTCGGCCGGTGGTCGTCGAGGTGCACGACTCGGAGGGCTTGCCCGGCTTCACGATCGTCGGGCTCCCCGACACCGCAGTGCGCGAGTCGCGCGACCGCGTACGAGCCGCGCTCTTGTCGAGCGCGTTCTCCTGGCCGCAGCGGCGAGTCACGGTGAACCTCGCGCCGACCGCCGTCCGGAAGGCCGGCGCGGGCCTGGACCTGCCGATCGCGCTGGGCGTGCTGGTCGCCCTCGGCGACCTGCCGGCGGCGGCGCTCGAGGGGATCGCGTTCGTGGGAGAGCTGGGGCTCGACGGGTCGCTCCGACACGTGCCGGGGACGATCGCGCTCGCCGAGGCGGTCCGTCCAGCGCGGCTCGTCGTGCCCCAATGCGACCTCGCGGAAGCGTCCGCCGTCCGTCCCGGCCGGACCTTCGGGGTGCCGACCCTCCACGCGCTCGTGGAGATCCTCCGCGGGTCGTCTGCGTGGCCGCGTGCACCTCGGGAGTGCCGAGCGCCGGGCACGACCCGCGCGCCGCACGTGCGGGGTCACCTCGTCGCCGACGTACCCGCACCGGAGGCGTTCGTGGACGCCCAGGCCGAAGCGTGGCTCGCGCGAGCGGTCGAGCGCTACGGGGACCTCGCGGACGTGAAGGGCCAACGTGTCGGCCGCCGCGCCGTCGAGGTCGCCGCCGCCGGCGGCCACCACCTTCTCCTCGTCGGGCCACCGGGGTCGGGGAAGACGATGCTCGCCCGCCGGCTCGTCGGGCTGCTGCCCCCGCTCTCGCGTCCCCAGGCGCTCGAGGTCACGAGGGTCCATTCGGCGGCAGGGCTTCCTGCGCCCGACACCGGGATCGTCTGGGACCCGCCGTTCCGCTCACCGCACCACGGCGCTTCTGCGGTCTCGCTCATCGGCGGCGGCACCGCGGCGATGCGTCCCGGAGAGATCAGCTTGGCGACCCAAGGGGTCCTGTTCTTGGACGAGATGGGGGAATTCCCCGTGGCGGTGCTCGACGCGCTGCGCCAGCCGCTCGAAGAAGGCGTGGTCCACGTGAGCCGCGCCAAGGCCAGCGCGGACTTCCCGGCTCGCTTCCTCCTCGTGGGCGCGATGAACCCCTGCCCGTGCGGCGAGGGCGGTGTCCCGGGGTCGTGCCGTTGCTCGCCGTCGGCGCGTGCCCGCTATGTCCGCCGGCTCTCCGGACCGCTCCTCGACCGCTTCGACCTCGTCGTGCCGTTGCGGCGCACCGCCCCAGACGAGCTGCTCTCTGGTGTTCCCGGAGAGCCGACGTGCTCGGTCGCCGCAAGGGTCGTCCGGGCGCGGGCGATCGCAGGAGCGCGGGGCGTCCGCTGCAACTCGGAGCTGCGCGCGTCGTCGCTGCCGTCGGTCGCGGCGCTCTCGCCACGCGCAACGGCGCTCCTCGAGCGGTCCGTGCGCGCGGGGCGGCTGAGCGGGCGGGGCGTCGATCGCGTGCGGCGCGTGGCACGCACGATCGCGGACCTCGCGGGCGCAGACGGAGACGGTGCCGTGCAGGAGGAGCACGTCGCGGAGGCGCTCGCGCTGCGCGCGGGCCGCGAAGTCCTGGACGTGGCCGGGTGATCCGAGCCTTCGGGCGCTCAGGTGCCTGTCTCGGCGAGCGCGAGCGGGGGCTCGCGGTCGGCCCACGGCGCCGCCGCTTCGAGCTGTGCGGCGAGCCGGAGCAGCGCAGCTTCGCCCCAGGGTGCGCCCACCAGCTGCACGCCGACGGGAAGTCCGCTCGGCGCCTGCGAGAGGGGCAGGCTGACCGCCGGCTGGCCGGTCACGTTGCTGGCGACGGTGAAGGCGACCATGACGAAGGCGGCGAGCGGGGGCGTTCCGGGCTCGGCGTGCGCCTCTGCGAGCACCTCTCCTGCAAGGGGGGGCTCGACGGGGATCGTCGGCGTCACGAGCACATCGAAGTCGCGTCCCCAGCGCTCGACGACGGGGGGCGTCGCGCGCCGTAGCGCCTGCAGCGAGCTCACGAGGGCGAGCGCGTCCACGCCTCTCCCTGCGGCGCGCCACGCTTTGCTCTGGGGCTCGACCCGGTCCCAATCGACGCCCTCGAACGCGCCGTACGAGGAGCTCACGACGTCGAGGAACGGACCCATCGCGCTCGTGTCCAGCACGTCGTGGTCGAGCACGTCGACGTGGTGGCCGAGCTCCTCGAGCAAGCGCCCTGCGTCCTCGACCCCGGCCCGGCAGGAAGCCTCCACCTCGACTCCGAGCGCGCTCGTGGTGAGGAGCGCGACCCTGAGGGGCCCGGGGTCGGCGCCGACCTCTGTGGCGAACGGACGCTCGGGCGCCGGTGCCTGCTCCCATGCGAGCAGGTTTGGCCGACTGAGGCAATCCAGGACTGCGGCGGCGTCGGCGACGGTCCGGCATAGCGCCCCTTCGACCGACATCCCGAGCCATCCCGGGACCGTGCTCGGGACGCGCCAGCGGCTCGGTTTGAGCCCCACGAGCCCGCAGCACGACGCAGGGATGCGGATGGAGCCGGCACCGTCGTTGCCGTGGGCGACCGGCACCATCCCCGAGGCGACTGCGGCTGCCGAGCCACCGCTCGATCCTCCAGGGCTGCGCGCGACGTCCCACGGGTTGCGCGTGATGCCGTACCGGCTGTTCTCGGTGACCGGCAACGACCCGAACTCGGGCGTGTTGGACCTACCGCACAGCACGAACCCCCCACGGCGCATGGCGGCGACCACGAGCTCGTCGTGCTCGGAGACGCACCCCGAGGCACCCGCAGAGCCGAAGGTGGCCGGCTGGCCGCGGGCCTTGGTGAGGTCCTTGACGAGCGTGGGCACGCCCGCGAACGGGCCGGCGTCCTCGCCGTCGGCGATCCGCTTTCGGAGCGCCTCGGCTTCGGCGCGCGAGGCGGCGTCGTCGCGCCACACGACGGCGTTCAGCGCCGGGTTCAAGCGCTCGATCCGCTCGAGCGCCCCCTCGAGGGCTTCGAGCGGGCTCAGCTCGCCCGAGCGGATCTTCGCCGCCAGGTCGAGCGCGCTCGTGAAGGGATCGAAGCGAGGGGCGATCACGCACCATGCCTAGCACTCGGGCGCGTGAGCAAGGAGCGATGAGACAGTTCCGAGCCGATGTCGTCGTCTGCGAGGAAGCCGTCGCCGCCGGTCGCGACCGGGTTCGACCCGCTGCCCGAGGAGGCGTACGCCGCCGCGCTCGCGTCGGTGCCTGGGATCGGTCCGAGGACGCTGCGTGCGCTCCTTGCAGACCGGACTCCCCGCGGCGCATGGGAGGCGCTCGTGACCGGGAGCGTGCGCCTTGCGGTCTTCCGCCAGGCGGCGCCGGCGCTCGGCCAGGCGCGCAGGCTCGACGTCGAAGCCATCTGGCGCGCCCATCTGGATGCCGGCGTCGGCGTCCGGATGCTCGGGCGTCCGGGCTACCCGGCCGTGCTCGCGGCCGACCCCGAAGCCCCTGCCGTGCTCTTCTCGCTCGGAGATCCCCGGGTGCTCGACAGGGCTGCGCGGGTGGCGATCGTGGGCACGCGCTCGGCCACCCGCTACGGGCTCGGCGTCGCGGCGGAGCTGGGCGCGGACCTGGCCGCCGCAGGCGTCGTGGTCCTCTCGGGTCTCGCGCTCGGCATCGACGGCGCCGCGCACGAGGGGGCGGTCGCCGCATGGAGGGCCTCGTCCGAGGAGCGTGCCGTCGCGGCGAACGCGTCGTCCCAGGCTTCTGGCGCGGTCTCGCACGCCGGTCGACGTGCCGCGCCGCCCGTCGGAGTCGTCGCCGGCAGCGTCGGCGACGCTGCCGG
>JAJYMD010000262.1 GCA_021787255.1 Actinomycetes bacterium
CCCCCCCGACCGAGGGCCGCACCCCCCCGACCGAGGGCCGCACCCCCCCGACCGAGGGCCGCACCCCCCCGACCGAGGGCCGCACCCCCCCGACCCAGAACCGCGCGCTGCTGGAGTGGGTGGCCGAGGTGGCGGCCCTCACCACTCCCGAGCGCGTCGAGTGGTGCGACGGATCGGCCGAGGAGTACGACCGCCTGTGCGCGCTGCTCGTCCAGAGGGGCACGTTCAGGGAGCTCTCTGAGGCCAAACGGCCGCACAGCTACTGGGCCCGTTCGGATCCCGGCGACGTCGCACGCGTGGAGGATCGCACCTTCATCTGCTCGGCGCGGGAGGAGGACGCCGGCCCGACCAACAATTGGCGAGATCCCGAGCAGATGCGCGAGACGCTGACGGGTCTGTTCCGCGGGTCCATGAGGGGCCGCACGATGTATGTCGTGCCGTTCTCCATGGGCCCGCTCGGCTCCGACATCTCGCACATCGGCGTCGAGATCACCGACTCGGCGTACGTCGCCGTTTCCATGCGCATCATGACCCGCATGGGTGACGCGGTGCTCGACGCCCTCGGTCCCGAGGGCGACTTCGTGCCGTGCCTCCACTCGGTGGGCGCGCCGATCGGCGAGGGCGCCGAGGACGTGCCGTGGCCATGCGACGCTGACAACAAGTACATCGTCCATTTCCCGGAGACCCGCGAGATCTGGTCGTACGGTTCCGGCTACGGCGGGAACGCGCTGCTGGGAAAGAAGTGCTTCGCGCTGCGCATCGCGTCGGTGATGGCCCGCGACGACGGCTGGCTCGCCGAGCACATGCTGATCCTCAGGCTGACGAGCCCGCTCGGCGAGACCCGCTACGTCACCGGCGCCTTCCCCTCTGCGTGCGGCAAGACGAACCTCGCGATGCTCGTCCCGACCCTTCCGGGCTGGAAGGTGGAGACCATCGGCGACGACATCTGCTGGATGAAGTTCGGCCGCGACGGCCGCCTCTATGGCATCAACCCGGAAGCCGGCTTCTTCGGCGTCGCCCCGGGAACCAACTCCCAGACGAACCCGAACGCGATGCACACGATCGAGGCCAACACGATCTTCACGAACACCGCGCTCACCGACGACGGCGACGTGTGGTGGGAGGGGATGACCGAGGAGCCGCCCGCACACTTGACGGACTGGCGCGGCGAGGACTGGACGCGAGACAAGGGCACGCCCGCCGCGCACCCGAACGCCAGGTTCACCGCGCCCGCGGCGCAGGACCCCGCGATCGCCCCCGAATGGGAGGACCCCCGCGGCGTGCCGATCTCGGCGATCCTCTTCGGAGGCCGCCGCGCCTCGGTGGTCCCCCTCGTGTTCGAGTCCTTCGACTGGCGCCACGGCGTCTTCCTCGGCTCGATCATGGCGTCGGAGACGACCGCGGCGGCCGCGGGCAGGGTCGGGAAGCTCCGGCGCGACCCGTTCGCGATGCTGCCCTTCTGCGGCTACAACATGGCGGACTACTTCGCGCACTGGCTGCGCGTCGGCGCCCGCGCCCCCGACCCCGACAAGCTGCCCAAGATCTTCTACGTGAATTGGTTCCGCAAGGGTGATGACGGGCGATGGCTGTGGCCCGGCTACGGAGAGAATTCTCGGGTCCTCGAGTGGGTCTTCGAGCGGGTGAGCGGGCGAGGTGAGGCCGTCGAGACCCCGATCGGGCTCGTGCCGGCACCCGGCGCGATCGACATCGCGGGCACGTCGGTGACGAAAGACGACATGGAGGAGCTCCTGCGCGTCGACGTGGAGGAGTGGCGCCGCGAGGTACCCCTCATCCGGGAGCACTACGCGCAGTTCGGTGAGCACCTGCCGAAGGAGCTGGCCGAGTGCGTCGACGACCTCGAGCGTCGGCTGGGCTGACCCCCGCGCGGCACCCTGGCGCGCCGCGGCCGGTTTGATCGTCGCTCGCTGCACAGCGGAGCGCCGGGCGTGCTCGCGAGCACGGCGCCATCGGCGAGGATGGGTGGGTGGCGCCGAGCGAGGGGCGGGGACTGATCGCGGCGGTGGGACGGGCAGCTCGCCGTGGCGCCCGGACCGCCGAGGGAAAGCTGGTCTCCGTCCTCGGGGGCCGGACGCGCACTCGGGTGATCGTGGTGCTCGCGGGCGTGCTCGCGCTGTCGAGCGCAGACACCGCCACCGTCGGTGCGGCCGCGCACCAGCTCCGCACAGCGCTGCACATCGACACATTCGACATCGGCCTCCTCGTGAGCGTCACGGCGGTCGTCTCCGCCGTCTTCTCGCTGCCGTTCGGCGCACTCGCCGACAAGGTGCGGCGCACCTCGCTCCTCGGCTCGGCGATCGTGCTCTGGGGCCTCGCGATGGTGTGGAGCGCGACGTCCGGCACGTTCGGCGAGCTGCTGTTGTCTCGCCTCGCGCTCGGAGGTGTGACCGCTGTCGCAGGTCCGGTGGTCGCCTCCCTCGTCGGCGACTGGTTCCTCGGCACAGAACGCGGCCAGATCTACAGCTACATCCTCACCGGCGAGCTGCTCGGTGCAGGTGTCGGGTTCGCCTTCACCGGCGAGCTCGCCAACCTCTCGTGGCGTCTCGCCTTCGTCGTCCTCGCGGTGCCGGCCTTCGTCGCGGCATGGGCGGTCTTCCGGCTGCCCGAGCCGGTCCGCGGGGGCGCGGGCACCCTCGGGCCCGCGCCGGGAACGAGACCCTCGCACGCGGCGCACCGGACCGACGCCGGATCGGGGGACGCTCAGGCCCAGGCGCTCCAGAACGACGACGGCGCACCCGGCCAGCGCACCGACGCACAGCGCCTGGCGGCCGAGCGCGGCATCCAGCCGGACCGCGCGCTCGTCGCGCGCGCCGATCCGCGCATGGGCTTCTTCGCCGCGGTCCGTTACGTGCTGGCGGTGAAGACCAACGTGATCCTCATCATCTCGGGTGCCTTGGGCTACTACTTCCTTTCGGGCGTCGAGACCTTCGGGGTCGAGTTCGTCTCGGGGAAGCAGGGCCAGTACCATGTGGCGCCGGCGCTCGCCGACGGCCTGCTGCTCGTGGTCGGGGCCGGCGCGGTCGCGGGGGTCCTCGTCGCGGGGCCGCTCGGCGACGCGTTGCTGCGCCGCGGCAGGCTCGCGGGCCGCGTCCAGGTGGCCGCGGTCGCGGCGAGCCTCACCGTGGCGATGATGATCGTGCCCCTCATGACCCACAGCGTGCTCACCGCGCTGCCTTACCTCGTGGGCGCGGGCGTCGGGCTGGCAGGGCAGAACCCACCCATCGACGCAGCACGTCTCGACATCATGCCGTCGTGGCTGTGGGGACGCGCCGAGGGCGTCCGGACCTTCGTGCGCACCAACGCCCAGGCGCTCGCGCCGCTCGTCTTCGGCGGGATCTCCGACTCCTTCTTCGGTGGCGGGCCCAGGGGACTGCGCTGGACGTTCGTGATCATGCTGCTCCCGCTCGCCCTGAGCGCCGCCTACCTCTACGTCGCCGTCCGGCGCTACCCCAGGGACGTCGCGACCGCTGCCGCTGCGCCGCAGGCGCCCGCGGCGCCCCTTGCCGCCAGATCCCCGCGTGGGCCTTCGGGACCCACCACGGGCGGGCCTCGGACCGGACCGGGGACGAGCTCGTGACGAGCGTTGCGCTCCGGCTACCTCTCGGCGCGCAACGCCTCGGCCGCCTTCTCGATCGCCTGGCGCTGCGCTGCGTCGGGCTCGGGACGTGAGAGGTCCAGCGAATCGATCTCGTCGACCACGACACCGCCGACGAGCGCGCGCAACGCGTACTTGTGGTCCGCCGGCACGACGAACCAGGGTGCCCACGCCGTCGAGGTGGCGGTGATCGCCTCTTCGTACACGGCCTGGTACTCGGCGAAGCGGCCGTGCTCGGCAAGGTCGGAAGCCGAGAACTTCCATTGCTTGGCGGGGTCGCCGAGCCGCTCGAGCAGCCTCCGGCGCTGCTCGTGCTCGGAGACGTGCAAGAAGAACTTGACGACGCGGGTGCCGTTGCGGACGAGGTGGCGCTCGAACGCGTTGATGTCCTCGTAACGTTCCCGCCAGATCCCCTCGCCCACGGCGGCGCCCGCGGGACGGCGCGCCGCGAGCTCGGGGTGGACGCGCACGACGAGCACGTCCTCGTAGTACGAGCGGTTGAAGATCCCGATCCGTCCGCGCTCGGGCAGCCTGAGCGAGCAGCGCCACAGGAAATCGTGGCGCAGCTCGAGGTCGGAAGGCTCCTTGAAGGAGACCACGTCGCAGCCCTGGGGGTTCACTCCGGACATGACGTGCTTGATGGTCCCGTCCTTGCCGCCTGCGTCGAGGCCCTGGAAGACGAGGAGGATCGACCACCGGTCGGACGCGTAGAGGAGGTCCTGAGCGATCGTGAGCTCCGCCTTGAAGGCCTCCAGGTCCTGCTCGGCCACGTCCTTTGGGTGCGCGCGACCGAGCGGCCCGAGCCAGTCGGAACGGGTCCTGGAGGTGCTGCGGCGCTCCAGGCCGGCCGCCTTGCCCGGCTCGACGGTGAGCTCGCGCACGACCGAGCGCGGCAGCTTCACGATGGCCCCGCGAGCACGCCGGACCCGGTCAGCTCCGCGTAGGCTTCCTCGCCGACGCCCCAGCGAGCGAGCGCCTCGGCAGGCCCAGGCACGTCGCGCACGCCCGAGGGCGTGCGGCTGAAACGCGGGACCGCTCCAGGCTGCGTCCGCCCGTCGCGGGTCACGAAGGTCCCACGCGCCCGGTTGTGGGGATGGTCGGCCGCCTCCCAGGGGGCGAGCACCGGCACCACGCACGCGTCGGCGTCCTCGAACAACGCCGTCCATTCGTCACGGGTCTTCGAGCGGAAGACCTGAGCAAAACGCGCCTTGGCCACCGGCCATCGGCTGCGATCTGCCTGAGCGCCGACCTCGTCCTCTTCGAGCCCGAGCCCCTCGAGCAGCGCGGCGTAGAACTGCGGTTCGAGCGCGCCGACCGCCATGTAGCCGCCGTCCGCGGTCTCGTACACCTCGTAGTAGGGGGCGCCGGTGTCGAGCAGGTTGACCCCGCGCGCCGCCCGCCAACCGCCCGCGAGCCACATGCCGTGGAGCATCGTAGTGAGCGACGCCGCCCCGTCGACCATCGCCGCGTCCACGACCTGGCCCGTGCC
>JAJYMD010000280.1 GCA_021787255.1 Actinomycetes bacterium
TGTGGACTACGGGCTCGCGTCGAGCGTCTGGACGAAGGACCACGGCCGCGCGATGCGGATGGCGAAGGGGCTCGACTTCGGATGCGTGTGGATCAACACGCACATCCCGATCGTCGCGGAGATGCCCCACGGCGGCTTCAAGAAGTCCGGCTACGGCAAGGACCTCTCCATGTACGGGTTCGAGGACTACACGCGTGTCAAGCACGTGATGAGCAACATCCTGGCCTGACCGCCGCCACCAGCGAGCCGACCGAGACAAGACAAGGGCCATGACAACCGCCATGACAAGAACATCGAGAAGGAGCCTCGCACCGTGATCATCGGCGTCCCCAAGGAAGTGAAGAAGGACGAGTACCGGGTCGCCATCACCCCGGCAGGAGTCAGGGAGCTGACGTCGGCCGGGCACATCGTCCATGTCGAGCAGGGCGCCGGTGAAGGCTCGTCGATCCCCGACGCCGAGTACGCGGCCACCGGGGCGAAGATCGTCCCCGACGTCGACGAGGTGTGGGGCGGAGCGGACATGGTCTTGAAAGTCAAGGAGCCCGTTGCCGAGGAGTACCACCGGCTCAGCCTCCGATCGGACCAGGTGCTCTTCACGTACCTCCACCTGGCCGCGTCCCGGGAGTGCACCGACGCGCTCGTCGCGGCGGGCAACGTGGCGATCGCGTACGAGACGGTCGAGCTCCCCGACGGCTCCCTGCCGCTCCTCACCCCGATGAGCGAGGTCGCCGGCCGCATGTCCCCGCTCGTCGCTTCGCATCACCTCATGCGTCCGGGCGGCGGGCGAGGCACCCTCGTGTGCGGCGTACCGGGCGTCGAGGCGGCGAAGATCGTGATCCTCGGTGCAGGCGTCGCGGGGATGGCGGCCGCGACCCTCGCGGTCGGGATGCACGCCAGCGTCTACATCCTCGACAAGAACCTCGAGCGCCTCCGCCAGCTCGACCACCACTTCCGCGGCGCGCTCGAGACCATCGCTTCGAGCACTCACGCCATCGAGGAGCAGTGCCTCGACGCCGACATCGTGATCGGCGCGGTGCTCGTGGTGGGTGCACGGGCGCCCAAGCTCGTGAACGACGACCTGGTCGCCCGCATGCGGCCCGGCTCCGTGCTCGTCGACATCTCAGTGGACCAGGGAGGGTGCTTCGAGTCGACGCGTCCCACCACGCACTCGAGCCCGACGTTCCTGGTGCACGACTCGGTCTTCTACTGCGTCGCGAACATGCCCGGCGCAGTTCCCCACTCCTCCACCTACGCTCTCGCCAACGCGACGCTGCCCTACGCCCTCGAGCTCGCCAACAAGGGCTGGCAGGACGCGGTCCGCCTGGACGAGCCGCTCGCGCAAGGCGTGAACGTCGTGCACGGCAAGATCACCTGCAAGCCCGTCGCCGACGCACACGGGCTCGAGTACGCGCAGCTCGCAGAGCTGCTCTCCTGAGCCTCGCCGCCGCGGTCCGCGGGCCCGTCTCAGGAGACGTAGCGGCTTCCGGCGACCCAGAACCGCCACTCGACGTCGATCGCCCTCTTGATCCCGACGCGGGGCCCTGACGCGACGCGCCCTGCCTCCACGACGGGCGCGCCGTCGTCGAGCAGCCGCACGGGCGACGCCGGATCGCAGAGGTCCACGCCGTCGTGCTGCTTCGTGATGCCGAGCGCGACGGTGAGGTTCCCCGGTCCTCTGCACAGGTCACGCTCGCGCAGCGCTGACCCCGGACGTCGCCGAGCGGCGCGCGCGGCGGTCATCTCCTCGAGGCCGGCAACGGGTTCGAGCGCCCGCAAGAGCACCGCTCCCGCTGCCCCCTGCTCCCCGCACACGACGTTCGCACACCAGTGCATGCCGTAGGTGAAGTAGACGTAGAGCAGGCCCGCACGTCCGAACATCGTCGCGTTGCGGGCGGTTCGGCCCCGATAGGCATGGGACGCAGGGTCCGACTCACCTCGGTACGCCTCGACCTCCACGATGCGCGCCTCCCGGCGGCCGTGCACGAGCAGCTTGCCGAGGAGGAAGGGAGCGACCTCGAGCGGATCGGCTGCGAGCGTCGCGCGGGCCACCGGACCGCGGCTGCAAGACACGGTCAGTCGCCAGGCGCACGGCTCTCGGCGAGGGTGGACGCCGGTGCCGCATCCGGCACGGGCGCTGCCCGCAGCGTCTGGACGTGGATGGCGAGCCGCGACCGATCCACGTCGAGCCTGCGGAAAAACCGTTCGATCTGCTCGCCCACCGGCAGCGGTCCCGCGCCCCCCGGCGTCGTCCGCCGGGTGACGGCCACCCCCGGCTCGAGCAGCTTCGCGCCGACGTCGCCGAGGTCCGGGTGGGCCTGGACCAGCTCCACCAGCGGGACCCGGCGCGCGGCGGACTCGCGCACGAGCCCTGCCACGAGCGCGTGCGCCCTGCGGAACGGCATCCCCCTGGTCACCAGCAGCTCCGCGAGGTCGATCGCTGCAGACGTCGACTCGTCGGCCGACGCCTGCATACGGGTCGGGTGCCACTCGGCAGTGCCGTAGACCCCCGCGAGCGCGCGCACCACCGACCGGATCTGGTTCAGCGCGTCGAACAGCGGCTCCTTGTCCTCCTGGAGGTCACGGTTGTACGCGAGAGGGAGCCCCTTGAGCGTCGCGAGCATCCCTGCGAGATGGCCGATCAGCCTCCCGGACTTCCCCCGGGCGAGCTCGGCCACGTCGGGGTTCTTCTTCTGGGGCAGCATCGAGCTGCCGGTCGCGTATGCGTCGTCGAGGGTGCAGAACCCCCACTCCTGGCTCGACCACAGCACGATCTCCTCGCCCATGCGCGAGAGATGGACCCCGAGCAGCGCAAGGTCGAACAGCGCCTCGGCGACGAAGTCCCGGTCGCTCACCGCGTCGAGGGAGTTCTCGAAGCGCGCGGAGAAGCCAAGCTGCTCCGCCACGAAGTCCGGATCGAGGGGCAACGAGGACCCGGCGAGCGCTCCGGCGCCCAGTGGGGACACGTCGAGACGCTCCACCGTCGCGACGAGCCGGTCGACGTCACGCGCGAGCGCCCATCCGTGCGCGAGGAGGTGGTGCGCGAGCAGCACGGGCTGGGCGCGCTGGAGGTGCGTGTACCCCGGCAGGTACACCTCACCGGCCTCCGTGGCGCGACGCAGCAGGACCTCTTGGAACCGCACCACCTCACCCACGAGCTCGAGGAGCGAGCGCCGGGTCCACAGTCGAAGATCGGTGGCGACCTGGTCGTTGCGGCTCCGCCCCGTGTGGAGCTTCGCACCGACGTCGGGCGCGAGCTCGGTGACGCGCCGCTCCACCGCGGTGTGGACATCCTCGTCCGTGGGCTCGAAGACGAACGTGCCCGAGCTGAGCTCCTCACCCACCCGGTCCAGCGCGTCGAGCAGCACCGACAGCTCCTCCTCGGCGAGGATCCCCGATTTCGCGAGGCCCCGCACGTGGGCCTTCGACCCGGCGATGTCGTCGACCGCGAGGCACCGGTCGAACGACACGCTCACTGAGAGCGCGGCTACCTCCTCGGCCATCCCCCCTTCGAGGCGGCCCTGCCACAGGGTCACGACTCGGCGCGACCCTCGCCCTGGCGGGCGGCCCAGGTCGCGACCCCGAGCCCCCACAGCCGGACGAACCCCTCGGCGTCCTCGTGCCGGAAGGTGTCCCCGGTCTCGTAGGTCGCGAGCCCCAGGTCGTACAGGGCGGCGGGGCTCCGCCTCCCGACGACGCCGCCGGCACCGGGCGGGGAGAACCGGACCTTCACCTCTCCGGTGACGTGGCGCTGCGACTCGGTGACGAAGGCGTCGAGGGCCTGCTTGAGCGGCGAGAACCACATCCCGTCGTAGACGAGCTCCGCCCACCTGGGCTCGAGACGCGCCTTCTCGTGCTGCAAGTCGCGTTCGAGGGTGAGGTCCTCGAGGTCCGCGTGGGCCATGAGCAGTGCGAGCGCGCCGGGGCACTCGTAGATCTCGCGGCTCTTGATCCCCACCCGGCGGTTCTCGACGACGTTCAGCCGGCCGAACCCGGTCGATCCCGCGAGCTGCCCGATCCGGATGATGAGGTCGTGCGCGTCCATGCGCTGGCCATCGAGCGACACGGGGTTGCCCTCCTCGAACCCGACGACGACGTCGACCGGTGCATCGGCGGTGACCTTGGTCATCGTGAAGATGTCCTCGGGCGGGCCTGCCCAGGGGTCCTCGAGGACGCCGCATTCGATGGACTTGCCCCAGAGGTTCTCGTCGATGGAGTACACCTTCTCCTTGGTCACCGTGATGGGAATGTCCCATTTCGCTGCGTACTCGACGCATTGCTCGCGGGTGAGGCCCCACACGCGCGCGGGCGCGATGACGTCGAGGTCGGGGGCGAGCGCTCGAGTTCCGACCTCGAAGCGCACCTGGTCGTTCCCCTTCGCCGTGCAACCGTGCGCGACGGCGTGCGCACCGTGCTCCCTGGCCGCGCGCACCAGGTGGCGCACGATGACCGGCCGGGAAAGGGCCGACACGAGCGGGTACTTTCCCTCGTAGCGCGCGTTCGCCCGCACCGCGGCGAAGCAGAACTCCTCGGCCATCTCCTGGCGGGCATCCACCACGATCGCCTCGACGGCTCCCGCGGCGAGCGCGCGCTGGCGGATCGCCTCCCAGCTGTCCACGGTCGCGTCCGCCTCCTGGCCGACGTCGACCGCGACGGCGATCACCTCGGCGTCGCTGTGCTCGATGAGCCATCGCACCGCCACCGACGTGTCGAGCCCTCCGCTGTAGGCAAGCACTACTCGTCGCATCGTTCCTCCTCAGTTGTTCGATCGTCCCACTCGGCGCCGAGCCTCGCGAGCGATGCAAGGTGCTCTGCGACGTCTCGGGCGCTGTGGCTCTCCGCGACCACCACCAGCATGGTGTCGTCCCCTGCGACCGTGCCGACGACGCCGTCGAGGCCGCTGCGATCGATCGCCGATGCTACGACATGCGCACACCCCGGCGGCGTACGCACCACGACCAGGTTCTGCGACGGCGAGACGTCCACCGCCCACTCCCCCAGCACCCGTCGGAGGTGGTCCACCGGAGCGATCTGCTGCGCGGGGAGATCGGGGAGCGCGTAGGCGGTCTCGCCGCCGGGGAGCCGGACCTTCTGTGCGCCGAG
>JAJYMD010000096.1 GCA_021787255.1 Actinomycetes bacterium
CATCCAGTTCTGGTTCTCCATCCCGAGACGGAGCCACTCCTCGTCGCCCCAGCGCTCGAGCACGGTCCCCTCGACGTCCTGGGGCGACCACCGCAGCGAGCCGGGGCCCGCCATCTGGCTCAGCACGACGAGGCGCTCCTGATCGACGGCGGTCTCCCAGTCGAGGTCCGTGCGCGCGTTCCACTGCGCAGCCTTCGCCTTCTCGTAGAGCCGGTCGAGCCGGGGCCTCGCCCCCTTCTCGTAGTCCCACGTGAATTCCGCGGGGCACGGATCCTCCACGAGATGGCGCCCCCCTGGTTCCTCGTGCCCGACGGTCCCCAAGACCGCCGCGAGGTCGTGCACGTCCTCGCGGCCGACGAGCTCCAGGTTGGTCCGCTCGATCTCCATTGCCATGGCTCCCTTCGTCACCCCATGCCCACGCCATCCGCGCGGGCAGAGACGGCCCTGCAACCGGCATTGACGCGGCGCCTTCCAGCCGGCTGCCAGACCTCGTCGCGACCGGATGTCATCTCCCGGGCCGTCATATCCCGAGCAGCGCGTCCAGCCCGACGGTGAGACCCGGAAGGTCCCCGACACGACGTACCGCGAGCAGGACGCCGGGCATGAACGACCGGCGGTCGTAGGAGTCGTGGCGGATGGTGAGCGACTGGCCGAGCGCACCGAAGATCACCTCTTGGTGCGCGACCAGTCCGGGCAGCCGGACCGAGTGAACCCTCACGCCGCCGGGCCCCGCACCGCCACGTGCGCCGCCGAGGACGACCTCGGTCGTCGAGTCGACCAAGGCAGGCTCGCCAGCCTGCTCGCGTGCCGCTGCGATCCGCGCAGCCGTGCCCATCGCGGTCCCCGACGGCGCGTCCAGCTTGCGCTCATGGTGGAGCTCCACGATCTCGACGCCCTCCATGAACGGTGCCGCAAGCTCCGACAGGCGCATGAGCAGCACCGCGCCGGTCGCGAAGTTCGGCGCGACGACCGCGTTCGCCGGCTCGCCAGCAAAGACGCGCCGGAGCGCTTCGAGGTCCTCGCCACCGAGCCCCGTGGTGCCCACGACGGCGTGGATGCCGTGCTCGGCGAGCCACGGCAGCGTGCGACGCGCGGCCTCGGCCGTCGTGAAGTCCACGGCCACCTCCACGCCGGCGTCGAGGAGCACCTCGGGCCGGCTCGAGGTCGCCGGTGCCGCGCCTTGCCCGGCCGCCAAGGCCGCCTGCAGGCCGCCGGGCTCTGCGACGAGGTCCACCGCGGCGGCGAGCGTGAGGTCGTCGGCCTCCTGGACCGCCCGGCAGACCTCTCGCCCCATCCGGCCGGCGGCCCCCACGACGCCCACGCGGATCACCGCGGCCACGCTACCGGCTCGCGTCGCGCCGGGGGCGGAGCGGGCCCGGTCCTGTGGTCCACGCGGTCCACACCGGGCTGCCGCCGCCGACGGCGCCGACGCCCGCCCCTTGCGGCCATCGTGACGAAGAGCGCGACGAACCCTGCGACCCCGGCGAGCGACGCCGAGATCCCCGCCGTGAGCAGCCGCGGCCGGTACGAGAACCTGAGGGTCCAGGTGCCGGGCGGGACCGTCACCGCCTGGATGAGGCCATCAGGGCGCACGGTCAGCGGAACCACGCGCGGAGCGGTCGGCCTTCCCTCGGCATGCGGCGTGGGGACCGGGGTGAGCGACGCGTGCCACCCCGGCAGGTACGACTGGCTCCAGACCACCCTGAGGGTCCGGGTCGCGACGACCCGGTCGATCGAGCCGCCCCAGTCCGGCGCGGCCAGCTGGCGTACCGAGGACCCTGGCGCAGGGCGGGCGAGCCAGACGGGTGGGCGGGGCGGCGTCGTACGCCGGAAGATCCCGAAGGTGCCGTCGTAGGTCCCGACGAACCGCCAGTCGGAGGTGTCGAGCGCGTCCTGGAGGATGCCGTCGAGCGCCCAGCGCCCGCCTGTGGCGCCCTCGACCGTCGACGTGGCGGAGATCGCGCGAGCCGGCCCCTGCACCACGATCCCCGCCGCGTCCTGCGGACGGCGGAACACCACCGACCAACCCTCCGGGGTGCGCCGAACCGTCTCGAGCGGCCAACGCGTGCCGCCTCGAGCCGTGACGACGCCCACTCTCGGCGCGCCCGCACGCTGCGCCGAGGCGCCCGACACGAGCGACGCCGAGGACAGCGTGACCGGCCACCCGAGGTAGAAGGTCCGCTGACGCGTGCCTCCGGGCAGCGGTGCGCCCCGGCACTGCTGCGCAGGAGCCGCCGGCGCCGGTCGGCCCGGCCCCACCCCGACCGCGAGGTCGCCCGCGTACGCGAGCACCGTCGTCAGGCGCAAGGGAGCGAACGTGCCAGTCTCGAGCGCGCACGCGCTCAGCGTGTCGAGTCTGTGCGCGCCGGTGGCCGCGTCGTAGCGCTCCGAGAGGATCGACCCGTACCCCTGGACGCTTTGGAGCCGCGTGAGCACGTTCAGGTCGGGCTGGCCGACAACGGTCAATGTGTCGAGGTGCGATACGGCAGTGTCGACGATCGCGAACCTGCCGTTGGACCCGAGGACCGCGGCGGCGGCCGCCCGCGTCGGCCCGAGTGTCACCGCCGGCGGCGCGACGGCTGTCGAGGTCGCGAGCACGAAGCACGCGAGGTCGGCCACGACCACGGCCACGAGCGCGCGCCGTCTCGCCTTGTCGTCGAGCCTGCGCCAGCACCCGACCAGCGCGACCACCCCGGCGGCGACCACCGCCTCGCCGAGGAACCACGGCCAGAGCCCTCGCGCGAGCGCCGCACCGGCCGGCGTCACCTGGAGCCACTCCTCCAGCGCGCCGGGCGCGGCAAGCGTGACCGCGCACAGCGTGACCGCCGCGACCGCCGGCGCAACGACCAGCCAAGTCCGCCATTCGTGCCGAGGCTCTTGCAGTGCGGGCACGCGTGGCCGGCCGTGCGGCTCCGAGAGCGCCCGGTCGGCCCAGAAGGCGAAGAGCAGCGCGAGCGAGAGGTCGACGATGGCGACGTTGCGGCTCTGCAGGCGCGTCTTGCCGAAGAGCGGGATCGCGTGCCAGACGTGGCCGAGCGGGGTGAACGAGCCCCACGTGAGGAGGAGCCCGAGCCCCCCGATCGCGAGCCACATCCCCCAGTCCGAGGCGCCGGCGGCGCGCCGGGAGCCGAACGACCGCGACAAGAGCGCGAGTGCCGCGCCGAGCGGTAGAAGGCCGACGTAGCCGGTGACCTCCGGAAGGTTGTAGCTCTGGAAGTAGCCGACCGAGCCGAAGTGGCCGGCAGTGCCGAAGAGGTCCGGGACGAGCAGGAGCAGCGACCACGGAACGCGCAGGGATCCTGCGCCGAAGTACTGGTAGGTCTCGACCGCGCGCTGGGAGGCCTCGATGAAGCTCCACCCCGGTGCGAGCTGCGCCGCCGAGAGCGCCACGCCCCAGGCACCGGCAAGGGCCGCCAGGCCGAAGAACCGGGCACGCGCCGATCCGGGGACCCGGACGCCGGCGTAGGGGCGCACGAGCAGCCAGATCCCGATCGCCGCGCCAAGCACCTCGGTCTCGGCGATGGGCCGCGGTGTCCCGGTCAGGGCCTCGAGCCCCACCATGAGGGCGAGCAGCCCGACCCATGGCCACGGTGATCCGACCCGACGCGCGCCCTCGCGCGTCGGGTCGGCGCGCGCCGGGCCGGTACCGAGGACTGCCCACGACAGGCGGAGCTCGGCGAGCACGAGGAGCGGGATCCAGCTCAAGCCCTCGATCACCCCGAGATGGACGATCTGGCCCGACATCGCGCCAGAGAAGCCGTAGGTGAGCGCGCCGAGGAAGCTCGGTATCGGGCCCAGCCCGTACTGGCGTGCCAGCGCGTACATGCCGAGCCCTGCGGCCCAGTACACGAAGAGAAGGTTGACGACGAAGGCCGTCACCGGTGCGAGCAACGCGAACAGGAACGTGAAGGGGTAGAGGGACCCCGCGTTCATCCCGCCGAGCAGCGGGTTCCCCGACCAGATGTAGGGGTTCCACAGCGGGAGGTGCCCCTCGCGCAGTTGACGACCGGTGAGCGCGCGCAACGGGAGGTTCTGGATCACGTTGTCACCGACGATCGCGGGATGCCCGAACGCCGCAGGCACTGCGAAGAAGAGCACCGGCAGGACCACGAGCATCCCGACGGCCCGGACGTCGGGCGAACCGAGGAACCCCCTCGTCCTGGGCGCTGGAACCACCCCCGTGCCCTGGCCGCCCCGCCCGGCCCCGTCAGTCCTGGCCCCGTCAGTCCTGGCCGGGTCCGTCCTGGCCGCCGCCTGCGTGGCGCGGGAATGCCGGCGTACCGGGGTTGGGCGAGGCAGCGGGAGGCCGGAGGACATCACGCGCGCCCGGTCGGCGTCCCGCTCAGGCCGCTCGACCCGTGAGCCCCAAGGCAGCGCCGTCGAACGCGTCCGCGTCGAACGGACCGACCGCTGCCAGGGTGCGGGGAGCCGCGGCCAGCGAGCGCGCCACCTCCTGCACGGCCTCCGCGTCGACCTCGTCGATGTGGGCGAGGACTTCGTCGATGGTCCACGCCCGGCCGTACAGCAGCACCGACGTGCCGAGCCGGCTCATCCTGGCGCCCGAGTCCTCGCAGGACAGCAGCGTCTCGGAGCGGAGGTTGCCCTTCGCGACATCGAGCTCCCTCGGGGTGATGCCCCTGGAGGCGAGCTCCTCGATCTCCCCCGTCACGATCTCGAGCACCTGGTCCACCTGCTCGGGCGCGGTGCCAACCGACACGGTCGTGCAGCCCGTGTCGAAGTACCCGTTGCGCTCCGACCAGATGGAGTACGCGAGGCCCCGCTCCTCGCGCACCTTCTGGAAGAGCCGGCTCGACAGACCCCCGCCGAGCACGACGTTCAGCACCGCGAGAGGCCAGCGGGCCTCGTCGAAGCGCGACACCGAGCGCATCCCGAGCACCAGGTGGGCCTGCTCGGTCGGGCGGCGCACGACCACCAGCGGGTCCACGTCGGGCCCCACGGGCTCACGCACCGGTGCCGCGCCGCCGGGGCGCGCCGCGAAGCGTCGCTCGAGCGCAGCCGCCACCTCCTCGTGGTTGCAGTCGCCTGCGACCGACACGACGACGTTGCCGGGACGATAGTGCTC
>JAJYMD010000289.1 GCA_021787255.1 Actinomycetes bacterium
TTCCGATCTGCCTTGGAGGCGAGCACCTGGGCCTGCAAGGTCAGCTTGGCGGCCTTGGCCGCTGTGGTGGAGGAGTTCGCCTCGTCCAAGAGCTTGTTGACCTTGGCGTTCTTGTAGTTGGACGAGTTGTTGCCCCCCTTGGCCGCTTGCGCCCTGGAGAAGTACTCGTAGGCCATCTGGACCGGGTCGGGGCCTGTGGGGAGGTTCCCGATGATCTGGACGCCCAATGTGGGCCCGTGGTTGAGGATGACCTGGAACCGCGGCCCGCCGGGCATGAGCTTGAGGTGCAGCGTGACGCCGATCTGGGCCCACTCGGCCTGCACGATCTCTGCGGTCTTGACGATGGATGTCGCTGTCTCGGGCACGTTGAGCGTGACCGTGAAGCCCTTGGGGTACTTCGACTGGGCGAGCTGCTTCTTTGCCGCCGTGGGGTTGTAGGGGAGCGTCTTGATCTTGGCGTAGCTGCGCTTCACCTCGCGCTTTGGGAGCACGCCGTAGAAGATGCTCGGTGTGTTGACCGTGACCGACAGCGTGCCGGTGCGGTCGTCCTTCGGCCCGAGGATCGCTGTGCGGTTGGTCGCCAGGTAGAGGGCCTCGCGCACGTGGAGTGTGTTGAAGGGCTTCTCTTGCATGTCGAGCGTGAGGCCGAACCAGGCGAGCTCGGGGACGAGCTTTACGGTCGCGTCCTTGCGCAGTGTCACAAGAGGGGTCGTCAAGTCGCTCGTGCCGTCGATGGTGCCCTGTTCGAGCGCGAGCAGCATGGTCGACTGGTCCGGGATGATGTCGAAGACGATCTTGGCGTAGCGCCCCGGCTTGCCGTAGTAGTGCGGATTGCGCACGAGCGTGACCTCGGAGTTCGGCACGTCCTTTGAGACCATGTAGGGACCCGCGCCCACCGGGATGGCGCTCGGGCTCCCATAGCCTGTGAGATCCTTTTTGACCGATGCTGGGTCGTAGACGTAGCCGGCGATCGTCGCGGGGACGTACTGCCAGAACGATGTGGGAGAGGACAGGCGCACCGTGACTGTGTCGCCCTTTGCGGTGATCGACTTCACCGCAGCGAAGAGGGCGACCTCTTCGGAGGCGAGCTTCTTTGTGAGCTGCAGGTTGAGCGAGTAGGCGACGTCGGCAGCGGTGACGGGCGCGCCGTTGGAGAACTTCACCCCGGGCCGCACGTGGTACACGTAGGTGGTCGGGTTGACGGCCTTCCAGCTTGTCACGATCTCGGGCTCGAGCTTCCCAGAGTTGGAGTAGACCAGCTCGGTCCCATAGATCAGCGTCATGATGTACATCATTGTGCTGTCGTAGTCGGTCGGCCCGAACAGCGAGCGAGGGCTCGAGTTGAAGGCCCAGGTGAACGTCGGTCCCGATGCTGTCGACGCGCCGGCGTTCGGCACGTCTGCCGCGAGCGCCACGAGGCCGGTCGTGGCCATGAGGGTCGCGCCGAGCGCACCGGCGAACTTGGCGAACCGCCGTCGAGCACGAGGCTCTGCGCACGCTGCGCGTCGCGGCTGGATCACTGGGTCCCCCCTTTTCTTCGGGAGCCAGGGAGCGTCTCGGAGTCCCCCGGCTTCGACGTACAGGTCGTCTCTGAGTTGTCTGTTGAGTTGCTTACCAGGGCTTCTGACAACCTGAGAAGCTAGCAGAGTTGCGGTTCGGTGACAAGAGGGCTGGTTCCTCGCCGGCTGCACTTTTCAGGTCCAGGCGAGCCGCGCCGAGCTACACGGCCGACGCCGGACCCGTGAGCTCTCCGTCGACTCTCCGCCAGATCCCGAGCGGGTTGCCGTCTCGGAGGGCGGGAGGCAAGAGTGCGTCAGGCACGTCCTGGAAGCACACCGGGCGGAGGAAGCGGTCGATGGCTGCCGCGCCCACTGAGGTGTCGCGCGCCGAGGTGGTCGCCGGGTAAGGGCCTCCGTGGTGCATGGCGCGGACCACGGCCACTCCGGTCGGCACGCCGTTCACGATGACCCGTCCCGCCTTGCTCGCCAGGAGCGCGACAAGGGCCGACCACGTGAGGGCTTCCTCGGTCTCGAGGTGGATCGTCGCAGTCAAGCTGCCCTCGAGGCGCTCTGCAACCTTGGTGAAGTCCTCCTCCCGACAACGCACCACCACGCCACCAGGACCGAAGTGCTCCGCACGCAGTGTCTCGTGGAAGAGCAGCGCCTCGAGCGACGCTCCGAGCAGGGTCCCTCCGACCACGAAGGAGCCCTCGGCCTCGGATGTGGACGAGCTCGTCAACGCGAGGTTCCGCGTGCCGCCCGCCTCGCCGGCCTGTGCGCTGAGCGCCACGACGTCCTCGAGCGCCGACGCGGCGCGCATCGAAGCGAGGAACCCGTCGCGCACCTGGCGGTTGAGCAGGGGCTGGACTGGCTGGGCAGCAAATGCGGCGGCCAGCACGCGCTCGAGCTCCTCCCCGTCTGGCCCGTCCGCCAGCACGATCAGGTTCGGCTTCGTGCACAGTTGGCCGGCCGATCCGGTCAGCGACGCGGCGAGGGCGTCGGCGATCCGACCCCCACGGCGCTTCGCCGCCGCGGCGGTCACGAACACCGGGTTCGAGCTGCCCATCTCCGCGTAGACGGGAATCGGGTCCGGACGTCGGTTGGCGGCGTCGAACAGCGCCCGCCCTCCTTGGAGGCTGCCGGTGAACGCCACGGCTCGGATCTGCGGTGCGCCCGCGAGCCCCTGGCCGAGCGCGCGTGAGCGCCCCTGGAGAAGCGCGAACCACCCCTGGTCGTACCCGCAGTCCTCGAGGGCTCGCACCATGAGGCGCCCGCAGAGCTCGGAGGTGGCCGGATGCGACTCGTGAGCCTTCACCAGTACGGGGCACCCGGCGGCGAGCGCAGATGCGGTGTCTCCCCCGAGGACGCTGAACGCGATCGGGAAATTGCTGGAGCCGAACACGGCCACCGGACCGATCGGCATCCCCACTCTGCGGAGCTCCGGTCGGCCCGCGGCGGCGTCGGCGCGGTCGATCGTGGCGTCCAACCGCTCGCCGCGTCGCGCGAGCTCAGCCATGAAGCGGAGCTGCCCCGAGGTCCGCGCGACCTCGCCCGCGAGCCGTTCGCGAGTCAGGCCGGTCTCCACTGCCGACTGGGCCACGATCTGCGTCGCGTGGTCGTCGAGCAGGTCTGCGACGGCGAGGAGCGCGTCGATAGGAGCTGACCCTCCCGCTCGTGCAAATGCTGCTTGCGCATGGGAGATCGCCGCGCTCACGGCGCGCGCGTCCGCTGTGTAGAACACCGGACCGGTTTCCTCGCCCGAGCGCGGGTCGTGCGCGCGAAACCCGTCGTCTCCGCCCGGCCATTCCTTGCCGCCCACGAGCGTGACCCCTGATGCGGCAAGTGCGTTCGCCATGGTTCATCCTCCTGGCACCGTGCTGACAGCGAATTGCGAAGCATGCCGCGCCGCGAAGTGACCCCTGAAGCGCCCGGGGGCGGCGCCGTGGGCCTTCAACTCGCTGCGCGCGTGCGCGGACCACGACACCGTAGTCTCGTCTTGCTCCTTCGATGCTCACGTCGCTTTCGGAGACGAGGCCAACGACCCAAAAAAACAGCATCACCGCACCCCGACCCCTCAGCCTCATGAACAACATCGGGGATCGTCTGGTTCGGCCGGCGCCTGGATTGCCGTCTCGGTCCCGACCGTGCGATCGAGGGCGTGCACCATCCGAGTGATCTTGTCGCGCAGTTCGGCGAAGGCCGCCACGTGCTCGGGCGGCGCGGCGAGCGGCAGGCCATTCGAGGCTCCGCCGAGCAGATCGAGCGCTGCTTCAAGGCTGGGCGCTGCGTCGATTGCGAGCAGGCCGAGCGCGGCGGCCCCGAGCGCGGTGCCGTCCTCCCCACCGACCAGGACCATCGGCCGGTCGAGCGCGGCGGCCATCAGGTCGCGCCACAGGGGAGATCTGAAGGCACCGCCGGTGGCTCTCACCGAGGCAACCGGGTAGCGCCGGTCGACCCGGTCGAGAAGGAAGCGCATCTGCAGGCATACTCCTTCGATCGCAGCCCGCCGCAGGTGAGCGGCGACGTGGTGGCGTCGGAGCCCGAGGTAGGCACCGGCGAGGTCCCGGTCCCACAGCGGCGCCCGTTCAGGGAGCAGGAACGGGAGCATCACCAGCCCGTCGCTGCTGTCCGCGATGGCCCCGCTCGGCGCGCCCGTCCCTTCGTCGGGCGTCAATGCGATGCGGCCGGGCGCCGAATCGACCTCGGGCGCGAATGCGCGATCGGCCCACCGCAGGATCTCGGCCCCGTTGGAGATCGCCCCTCCGGTGACCCACAGCTGCTCGGTGAGCGCATAGCAGAACAGCTCACCACCGGGATCGGGATGCGGGCCGTCGACGGCGAGCCTGATGGCCCCACTGGTCCCGAGCGACAGCCCCGCGACACCCGGCGCGAGCGCCCCGGCTCCGAGGTTGGCGAGCGGACCGTCGCCCGCACCGACCGCGACCGGGGTGCCCGCCGGCAGACCGACGTCCGCCGCGACCTTCCGGTCCATCGCGAGGACATCGGTGGTCGCCCGGACCACCGGCAGCTGGGCCGGCTCGATGCCGGCCGCCCCCAGCGCCAGCGGGCTCCAGCTCCGGGTCGCGATGTCGAGCAGGCCGGTTCCCGAGGCGGAGGACACCTCGGTGGCCAGCGTGCCGGTGAGCCACCAGATGAGGTAGTCCTTCAAGCCGACCCACCAGCGCGCCGCGGTCCACGTCGCCGGGTCGTGGAGGCGGAACCACACGGCCTTGGCGAGGGGCGTCATCGGATGGACCGGGGTGCCGGTGGCTTGCTGGAGCTCGAGCGCGTCGGGTCGGCTCGCGAGGTCGGCGGCCGCGTCCGCGGCTCTCCCGTCGGCCCACGTGACCAGCGGCGAGACCGCCTGGAGCTCGGCGTCGAGCGCGATCAGGCCGTGCATGGCCGCGCTGAGCGACACTCCGATCACCTCCGCGGCGCCGACCGAGGAGACGCACTCGGTGAGGGCGTCCGCTGCGGCGGCGAGGATCACGGCCGGGTCCTGCACCTCTTGTCCCGGAGCCGGGTGCATCAGCGGGTACCGACGGAGCGCGATCGTCCGCCACTCCCGCTCGAGCCCG